>DAOUYY010000026.1 GCA_030665885.1 Fidelibacterota bacterium | reverse complement strand
ACTCACCAAAAATAATTTTACCAAATCCGAAAAGAGCAAATATTACTAATATACATCCTGCAATCCAGTCGATGAAAAGCTGGAAATAACCGCTGTCACTTTTCACATCATGCAAATTTTCCGAAACATGCTTCCATAATTTGCCTCCTGGATGTACCCGTTTGTAGAACGAAAAAAGTACCTTTTTTTCTGTTGGCTTTGTCAAATAAGTAACCGTCAGCCAGATAACAGTTGACCACCCAACAATATAAAATAAAGTGTATGGAAATTCCACATAACGCTTAATAAAGGGATAAATTAAAAATGGTGCAACCATAGCAGAAATTTCTGACCAGGCATTGATTCTCCACCAGAACCAGCGAAAAATAAGTACAAGTCCAATTCCAGCACTGCATTCGAGAATAAATATCCAGGCATCACTAATCCTATCCATTTTAGATGTAGCGATAAGTGAAACAAACATAATCAAAATCGTTGTTATCCTGGAAACTCGAACATAGTATTTTTCACTTCCTTTTGGGCGAAAGAATCTACGATAAAAATCGTTAACAATGTATGAAGTACCCCAATTAAGTTGAGTAGTAATTGTTGACATATATGCAGCAAAGAATGAAGCCAGAAGTAATCCCAACAACCCGGTAGGAAGATAATCACGCATAATCATCACATAGCCATTACCTTTATGAGCAAAATCAAGGTCAGGATAAATAACAAGAGATACCAATGCAACTATAATCCAGGGCCATGGGCGAATAGCATAGTGTGCAATTGTAAACCATAGAGTGGCAAATAACGAATGCTTTTCATTTTTTGCTGACATCATTCTCTGGGCAATATAACCACCTCCGCCTGGTTCGGCACCCGGATACCAGGAAGCCCACCACTGAATCCCAATGTAAGCAATAAATGCTGCTACAGTCATAGATAAGACTCCACTGACTGATGTGCCGGTATTACTGCCTACGGAAGGAGTAAATTGAAAAACCCAATCGGGTAACTTCTCTTTTAATCCCGACAAACCACCTACAGATGGAATGTTTAAAGCAATTACCGCTAAAATAATAGTTCCAACCATAGCCATCACAAACTGAAAAGTATCAGTCACAGCAACACCCCATAAACCGGAAAGAGAAGAGCAGACTGCTACAATTAGTAAAATTACACCAACCCAAAGAAGATGAGCACTAAAGCTAAATCCTAAAAAAGAAATATCTTTCAATCCGAAAAATGTTATATCAGGAAACATTACACTTAAAATCTTCACCATTGCGAGATTAACCCAACCCATGATAATTACATTCATGAATAGCCCAAGATAGATAGCACGAAAGCCTCTTAAAAAAGCAGCAGGCTTGCCTGAATAACGAATTTCCGCAAATTCAACATCCGTCATTATTCCAGCCCGACGCCAAAGCCTCGAAAAGAAAAAAACAGTAAGCATCCCTCCAAATAACATATTCCACCATATCCAGTTACCGGCAATACCGTTTTTCGCTACCAATTCAGTAATTGCCAGTGGTGTATCTGCTGCAAAAGTAGTTGCAACCATAGAAGTGCCGGCAATCCACCAGGGTAAATTTCTTCCGGAAAGAAAGAATTCAACTCTACTTTTTCCTGCCCTTTTAGAAAAATAAATAGCAATTCCCGCAACAAAAATAAAGTACATACCTATAATCAGCCAGTCGAGAGTCTTGATTACCTGAACATTTTCCACATTATCTCCAAAATAAACATGATTATGTAAAATTATAATTTAAAAATTATCAACATAATGATAATAATTTTTATCTTAAAAATAACATTTAAGTATCAGAAATAAAAAATCGGAGCACATTACGTACCCCGATTAGTAAATCGAACAATATTTCAAATACACATTAAAACAATTTTGTCCTGAGTTTCAATATCGTACCTGCTGGTATATTCTCAAGATTTGACCCTAAAACATCTGTATTATCCCTGAGTATCACTATCCAGGCGTAATTATTACCATATTCTTTACCGGCGATAGACCATAAAGATTCGTCATGTTTTACCGTATACTCATATAAATTGTATTCGACAGGGATAGCTATTTCCTTAGGTTTTTTCAGAAGGAATTCATGAAATGGATATATCAGATTTGGATTGTCTCCTATCTTTTTACGATTCCATCTATATATCGCTTTCCACATACCAATCTTCCCATATTCATTCAAGGCAATTTTTGAAAGCCAATCGTTAGGTTTTACCATATAGAAGATATCAATACTGTCACCTTCAGCTACTATCTGAAGCACTTCCTCTAATTGTCCTTCTACCTGCTCAAGAGTATCTACTGCAAGTTTCTCTTCTTCAACAGCCACTTCTCCAACAACCTCGGGAACATCCAGAAGCACTTCTTCGGTCTCTACTACAGGTTCTTCAACCTGCTCCTCAATTGGCATTGGTTCAGCAACCTCAGCTTCAACAGGAGGTTGTTCAGCAATTTCCTTTTCAGGAGGACTAACCTGTATTTTCTCCTCTGTAATAGGTTCCTCTTCTACAACTTCTTTAGAACAGCTGAAAATAAGAAAGACTGCTAAAACCATTACAAAATAAATTCGACTCATACTACCACCTCTTTTTTAATAACATTTTAATCAAACCTTAAAATAGCACTCTAGTAAAATCTATTAGATTCTCAAGCAAATTGCAATAGATAAAAATCCAGAATATTAAAAATACTATAATTTTACACTTTAGAAAGATAAAAATTCATTTTCATATCTACCAGAACCTTCGGAAGGTTAAAACTAAATCAGTGTAAAGTGTTAACTACGTCACAAATTCCAATTAATATGAACCTTATATACCACTTGAACCGTGTGAAGTGCGAATTAACTATTGATTTTTTGGAAATAAAATTCGATATTGAACAGAATTATTTAAAATTAATAAAAAATTGATATACCATCCTACCCATAGAAAAATTCACATCAAGGAGGCAATTCTATGAGAAATACAGATTCCAAAAAGATAATAGTAAAATTCTACGGGGTTCGTGGTTCAATTCCATCTCCACTAGACAACAATGAAATTAAGGCAAAAACCTTTAATCTTATAAAAGAGGCTTCCAGTAAAAATCTGACAGATGATGAATCAATAAGAGAGTTTTTAAAAAACCAACCATTGTATCGAAATGGGGTTGTCGGGGGCAATACATCTTGCATATACTTATTGGTAAATGGATTACATATTATTCTTGATGCCGGCTCTGGAATACGCAAGTTGGGAGAAAAGCTGATGAAGCAAGAATTTGGTGATGGTCAAGGTGAAGCGCATATATTTTTAAGCCACACCCACTGGGATCACATTCAGGGATTTCCTTTCTTTTTGCCTGCTTATATCTCTGGTAACTCAATTTCAATTTACGGAGCTCACAATGGACTGGAGCAAAGAATTAGCAATCAACAAGAAGATGAATATTACCCTGTTCCTTTAGCTGCAATGGGAGCTAATATAGATTTTGTTCAGCTTCGTAAAGGAGACACAATAACAGTTAATGGGATACGCATCACAAACTTGATGTTAAACCACCCAGGTGGCTCCTTTGGTTACCGATTAGATTATAAAGGAAAATCGCTTGTTTATGCTACTGATTCTGAATATAAAAACATTAGCGATATCCAATATGAAAAATATACTCAATTCTTTCAAAATGCCGATGTACTGATTTTCGATGCTCAATTTACACTAGCTGAAAGTATTGAAAAAGAAAATTGGGGGCATAGCACTTCTATTCAAGGTGTAAATTTTGCTAAACAAGCAAATGTTAAGCATCTTATACTATTTCATCATGATCCTTCATATTCCGATGAGAAACTTTTTGGAATATTAAATGACGCTATTGATTATATGAAATCCGGTACAGATAATCGGAATATAAAAATTTCTCTTGCAACCGAAAGTCTTGAACTGATCCTGTAGTTTGGCTGGAATGTAGAAGACAAAATATATCAAATTTCAAATTGGAAATTCTTCTAATATATTTACTCTCAATTTTAATTCTGTCTCGCCTCAAAGAGGTCCCTTCGGGAAAGAGACCCCTTCGGGGCATTCTGCAATCTAAAATTTTCAATTCTCCACTCCTCTTTTTCTTGTATTTAGAAGGTAATATACATAATTTTCATGCGTTTAGTTTAAATATGTTATTGAAATATAAATTGTATTCACTAAAAGCATATTCAAATTCTAAAAACATGACAAGATACCTTTTCTCCTTAATTATCTGGACACACTTTTTCGGTTTTGATTAAGTCAATTAAATACTCTAATCAGTTAATTAAATCATGAACACTATAATTGTAAAAAAACCGAAAGAGGAAGAAAATGAGTAAAAAAAATATTTTAATTTTAGGTGCTGCTGGAAGAGATTTTCACAATTTCAATACATATTTTCGCAACAATGAAGACTACAATATAGTAGCATTTACTGCTGCACAAATTCCAGACATTGATGATAGAAAATATCCCGCTGTATTAGCAGGTAATTTTTACCCTGATGGCATTCCAATTCTTGCAGAAGAAGAATTACCAAGACTTATTAAAGAGTATAATATTGATGATTGCGTATTTTCATACAGCGATATGCCTTATACACACGTAATGAATATAAGTTCGTTAGTTAATGCTGCCGGTGCAAATTTTGTATTACTGGGTCCAAAAGATACATATATAAAAAGTTCCAAGCCTGTTATTGCTGTCTGTGCAATAAGAACCGGTTGCGGTAAAAGTCAAACTTCAAGAAGGATTATTGAGTTATTAATGGCAAAAGGCTTAAAAGTCGTTGCTATTCGTCACCCTATGCCTTACGGCGATTTAGCATTTCAAAAAGTGCAACGCTTTGCAACTCTTAAAGATTTAGAAAAAAATAACTGCACTATTGAAGAAATGGAAGAATACGAACCACACATTATCAGGGGTAACGTAATTTATGCAGGTGTTGACTATGAAGCGATTTTAAGAGCCGCTGAAGTTGATCCTGATGGTTGTGACATTATACTCTGGGATGGTGGAAACAATGACTTCTCCTTCTACAAACCAGACTTAACAGTAATCGTTGCAGATCCACATAGACCGGGTCATGAATTAAACTATTATCCTGGCGAAGTCAATTTAAGAATCGCTGATGTTATTGTGATCAATAAAATAGATACTGCCCCCCCTGAAGGCATTCAGATAGTCAGAGAAAATATCGAAAAAATTAATCCTAACGCAATTGTTGTTGACGCTGCTTCCCCAATTAAAGTTAATCATCCGGAAATCATACGAGGTAAAAAAGTACTGGTTGTTGAGGATGGACCAACTTTAACTCACGGAGAGATGAAACTTGGTGCTGGTACTGTAGCAGCTAAAAAATATGGCGCTAAGGAAATAGTTGACCCCAGACCTTTTGTTGTTGGAAAACTTGCCGAAACATTTAATATTTACCCGAATATCGGTAAACTATTACCAGCAATGGGTTATGGGAAACAACAAATTAAAGACCTCGAAGCAACAATTGACAAAACCGAATGTGATTCAGTCATTATTGGCACTCCAATAGACTTAAACAGAATAATTAAAATCAACAAGCCTAATACGAGAGTTTATTATAACTTACAAGAAATTGGCGACCCTAATTTAGGACAAGTTGTAGATGATTTTATCAAAAAACACAACCTTATAAAATAATTTAAAAAATGTTCATCTTTCCAGTTAAATTGATATCCCGAATTTTACTCATACAAAATAATAAACTACTAAATACATAGAGAAAAATAAATATTCACGAAGAAACGTACATTGTAGAACCATTACGATTGGAGAAGTAAAGTGAAAATACATGAATATCAGTCTAAGGAAATATTAAAAAGATTCAGTGTCAACATTCCAAAAGGTAAACCTGCACTATCAAAAGAGGAGGCGATACTTGCTGCTGATGAAGTCTCTTATCCATGCATTATTAAAGCTCAGATACATGCAGGCGGAAGAGGCAAAGGCGGCGGTGTAAAAGTTGCGAAATCCAGGGTAGAAGCAATTTCTATTATAAATGAGCTTTTTGGAAAACGCCTTTTTACAGTACAAACTGGTCCAGAAGGGAAAATCGTAAATCGATTACTTATTGAAGAAGCAATTAATATAGACCGAGAACTTTATGTTAGCATCGTCATAGATAGAGAGAAAGCACTTCCTGTAATGATGGTTTCTACTGAGGGAGGTGTTGAAATAGAAAAAATTGCAAAAGAGACCCCGGAAAAGATTGTTAAAGAGTATGCCATTCCGGGATTAGGTTTACAAAGTTACCAGCTAAGACACCTCGCTTTTGCTCTGGGGTTAGAGGGACAGGTTTTCAAAAAAGGAATAAAATTCCTTGCCTCTCTCTTCACTGTTTTTAGACGTACAGATGCATCTTTAGTGGAGGTTAACCCACTTGTCATTACAGCCAATGATGAAATTATTGCGCTGGATGCAAAAATCAATTTCGATGATAATTCACTGTTTCGCCATAAAGAATTTCTTGAACTAAGAGACCTGTCAGAAGAAGAACCATCCGAAGTCGAAGCATCAAAGTACAATCTGAATTACATTCGCCTCTCCGGAAACGTTGGTTGTATGGTAAATGGTGCTGGGCTTGCTATGGCAACAATGGATATAATAAAACTTTTCGGTGGAGAACCTGCTAACTTCCTGGATGTTGGAGGAATAGCATCTTCAGAAACAGTTACAAATGGTTTTAGAATTCTTTTATCAGACCCAAACGTTAAAGCAGTTTTGATAAATATATTCGGGGGAATAGTACGATGCGACCGCGTTGCTTCAGGCATTGTTGACGCCTTAAGAACTATGGATATTGAAACTCCTATCGTTGTTAGATTAGAAGGAACAAATGCAAAAGAAGCTTCAAAAATACTTTCAGAATCATCACTTAATTTTATTATTGCTAAAGATTTAAAGGAAGCCGCTGAAAAAGCTGTTTCCGCTGCAAATATCCAGAGGAGTTCGAAACTATGAGTATTCTAATAGATAAAGAAACCCGTGTCATGGTCCAGGGAATTACCGGCAAAGAAGGTGCATTTCACACTGAACAAATGCTAAAATATAGTACAAAGATTGTAGGTGGAGTTACTCCTGGTAAGGGTGGCAAAAAGTCTGAACATGGTCTTCCAATCTTTAACACTGTTAAAGAGTGCATAGAAAAGACTGGCGCTAATACCTCTGTAATATTCGTCCCTTCACAATTCACAGCAGATGCAATTCTTGAAGCCGCAGATTCCTGTATTGAATTAGTCGTATGTATAACTGAAGGTGTTCCTACTTCCGATATGATTAAGGTATCATATTTATTAAAAAATACCAAAACCCGATTAATAGGACCTAATTGTCCCGGAGTTATTTCACCTGGAAAATCAAAAATCGGGATCATGCCGGGGTTTATCCACAAAGAAGGCTCTATAGGAATTATTTCCCGAAGCGGAACTCTTACATACGAGGCTGTTGCACAGGTGACAAATTTAGGACTTGGTCAATCAACGTGCATTGGTATTGGCGGCGATCCTATTATTGGAACATCTTTTGTTGATCTTCTTGAATTATTCGAAAAAGATAAAGAGACAGAAGCAGTTATACTTATCGGAGAAATAGGCGGAACTGATGAAGAAAAAGCGGCAGAATATATTAAAAGTAATTTTAGCAAGCCCGTAGTTGCATTTATATCAGGTCGTACTGCACCTCCAGGACGCCGCATGGGACATGCAGGAGCCATAATTGCTGGCGGCAAAGGGACAGCTGAAGAAAAAATCACTGCTCTATCCATGTCCGGCGTGCATATCGCTAATAGTCCAGCTGATATTGGAAACACTTTAATCAACATAATAAGGTAAATGGATAATGGATTTAACTTTAGCTATTTTAAAACCAGACTGCATAAGACGAAAACTCACTGGAAAAGCAATTGATTTTATTGAGTCAAAAGGCTTTAAGACTCTTTGTATGAAAAAGGTTAAGTTGGACAGACCTCAAGCTGAGGCTTTCTACGCCGTCCATAAAAGTAAAAATTTCTTCAATGATCTGATCTTGTTTATGACATCCGGTCCATGCATTCCAATGGTTTTACAGAAAGAAGAAGCCGTAACTGAATTTCGTGAAATAATAGGAGCTACTGACCCTAAAAAAGCAAAAAAAGGTACTTTAAGAAAATTATACGCTGATAATGTTCAAGAAAATATTATCCACGGTTCTGATTCTATGGAAAATGCTAAGAAAGAAATTGCATTTTTCTTTCCCTTTACTGAAATTATCAGTTGAATAACATTCAGGAGGATATTATGAAAAAATTATTGATTGCATCCTTAATGACACTTTTCTTTATCTTTGGATGTTCTAAAGAAGAAAAAATCCCTGGGGAAATTGGAAACCCGATACACTTAGCCGATGTAATCGAATCATCGGAGGATACTGCTGGTTGCACATTTAAGTGGAGTTTCACAACAAAACCCCCTGAAAGTAATATGGATGTTTTATCCTTTCAACCTAATAGTAGAGGTTTCAGCGTATACTTTGTTCCGGACATTATAGGTGAATATACAGTACAATACCTACTAATTGACTCAAGCGGAAATGTAAAAAGCGAAAAGGTCTTTGTTTGTGAGGTCATCGAAGATACAACCCGAATCGATGATACTATTGAACCAGAAATTACCCCTCCAACGAAAATAGAAGATGCGCTAGTATCCTCCGTCAAAAAGCCCGTGGAAAGAGCCATTCCAAAAGCAACTTACACTACAAAGAGACAAATTCCTACTCGACCAAGAAGACCTAAAGTTAAAAGAGGGAAAAACATTCCAAAAATAAAAGGGAAATATACTATTCAAATCTCATCCTGGAAAAGCTACGATGGTGCTGAACGTGCTTTAACAAAGATTAGCAGTCTCGGGCTTGATTCATATATCCAGAAAGCCCATTTTGATGAAACTAGCGAAACATGGTATCGCATCCGAACTGGTACATTTGACTCATACAAAGAAGCAAAGACAACAATGAATAGACTAGAAAAGAAAATACCCCGAGAACAACTTTGGGTAGATTACATGCGAGAAGATCAATAATAATTTTAAAGGAGGATTTAATGAAGACACTGTATTTTGATATCCGTGACATTTTTCGTACTCCACGTTTGGCTTTAAGTGGTAAGAAAATGTGGGTTCATCTTATTGGCCTGTTTTTAGGTTGGGCAATATATTCCATTCTTACATATATAGCATTTTTAGCAAATGGACAAACTCTAACTGAAATATGGAAGGCCCACTATTTCTTCCCTTGCTTACTAAATACTGATTTGCCCATTACCTGGTATGCCTGGATTATTTCCGGGATAGGATTTGCTATCTGGATTATAATCTTCATCCTAACATCTCTAGCAGTATCCAGAATTACTTATAAACAACTTAAAGGAGATGAATTCTTTTCTTCAGGCGACAGCTATAAATATGTCAAAAAACATGGCGCCGCTGCTATCATGGGTCCGGTCTCCATAATTCTCATTATCGCTTTCTTTATTATAATGGCAATTATCGCTGCCTGGATTTCTAAATGGCCCGTCCTTGATATCATTTTCTTTGGATTACCATACCTTCTGTATTTTGTTGTTTCAACTTTCGTTGTCTATACTGCCGTCGTATTTGTCGTATCATTTCTCCTTGCCCCTTCGATAGTAGGTACTGCTGAAGAAGATACAATGGAAACTGTTTTTCAAAGCTACTCCACTTTATGGTCGCAACCGTGGCGTCTGGTTATCTATGAAGCAATTGTTGGGGGTTTAAGCCTTGTTGCAACATTCATATATGGTTATGCGCTGATCTTTGGCTATAGATTTATCAATTTTGTTTTCGGAACTAGCTGGCTCATGGATGGTAAATTGAGCCGAATAACAGAACAGGCTTCATCTTACATACTTGGCACTCATTCCGCTTTAACCCCAGCCATTAGCAAATTCTTTAATCTATATACCCCGGCATCGTTAGGTATAACCAAACCACTGTTTTTAACGACAACCGAAATTATTACTGTTGTATTTGTTTGCATTGCTCTCTTTATAATTTCTGGAACCGTAGTTGCTTATTTCCTTACAAATATTAGCGTTGGGCAGTCTCTTATCTATGTTATCCTCAGAAAGAAAAAAGACGATGAGAATCTCATTGAAAGAAAAGATGAAGATGAATTAGAGGAAGAGGAAGAAGAAAAGAAGGAAGAGGAAATAACAACTGAACCAGAAGAAAAAGAAGAAAAAAAGAAAGAAGAAGAAACCCCTGAAGAGCCAAAAAAATAAAATATTAATGAGTCTACTTATTCCAGGGATCTCTTTAAAGCCCTTTGGTACCTATGGATAATACGACTCATTAACTCTCAATATTTTTTAAGACGTCTTGCCTCTGCAAGACGTCTTTTTTATCCATCAAAAATATAGCACAAATAAAAACTCCGATCAGCAGGGGTTATGAAAATAAAAATTAATTTCTTCTTGAAATTGATAATTTTATTGAGTAGCATTAGGTGAATTATGTTGAGTAACGATTTATATTACAGTCAATAATACAATTGTAAAAATATTGAATAGCAGAATAATTGATAATTGGTGAGCATTATTTTTTAAATTGATATAAAATAAAAGTGTAAAAAAGTCTTTAATAAAATATAAAGGTTAATTAATCATGGCAGAACGTGAAACTGGTACAGTTAAATGGTTCAACACTTTTAAAGGATATGGATTCATTGAACGCGAAAAAGGCGATGATGTGTTTGTGCACTTCAGAGCAATTCGAGGTGAAGGATATCGTTCTTTAAAAGAAGGTCAGCAAGTAGAATTCATTGTCGTTCAAGGACAAAAAGGTCTTCAAGCTGATGATGTTACTATTGTAGAGTAAAAGCTAAAGTCTCATCGAATAATCTACTATTTTTCAAATTGTACATTTAACATGGTACAATTGAAGCAATTTTACATTTATCTGGTCCTATCTAAACTTAAGAAATGAATAATCTTACACCATTAGATGATCTGCAGAAACCGGGTGAGCTGAAAAATAAGTTTGGTTTGTAGCGTATACAAAAACCGTTTACGAAAAAATGATCTAATCCTAATATCAGTAACTCAAACACTCCTGTTTGATAACCAAAACACGTTTGTCCCGATATTCATCGGGTTTATTATTCTTTTCAGATCAGGAACTTTATGATTAAATTTCAGTATCAGATTAGGAATTTTTATAATGATTAGCAGTTACTCAAGAGAAATAGTTGTTTGTTACTCTAAGGGGAATGATTTCCTGATAGAACTATATATATGAGAACATTTCAAATTTCATCCATGCTTCATTTCATTTCCATCTTCCATCTACGCACTGCTACGCTGGACAAGTCACCATACGTTTCGCTGGACAAGACGCAGGACAAGAATATCAAATTTCATCCATGCTTCATTTCATTTCCATCTTCCATCTACGCGTTGCTACGCTGGACAAGTCACAATACGTTTCGCTGGACAAGACGCAGGACAAGAATATCAAATTTCAAAGCCTACTAAGTTGGGTAATTTCATTCATTATATTAACCCTACAACGTCATTTAGTGAATATGATACGATTTATAGTTCCAACTACCAATTGTAAATACTACATTCGGTATATTAAATTTTTATGTTACGTAGTAGGGTTAATATTCTTTTTTTTCGGAACAACGAGTTCCTTTGCTTTCGGTACCAAATACGCAGGTGAGTTTTTAAAAATAGGCGTTGGAGTGAGGGAAATGAGTTTAGGCGGAGCTGTAATTGCCTCACCTCGTTCGGTTTCTGCGCAATATTGGAATCCCGCTGCACTTTATCAAAACACGATCTTCTCCGGGCAATTCATGCACACTGAAGAATTTGCCGGTGCTCTGAATTTAGATCATATTTCAGTTGCAATTCCGGCAAAGGGCAATTATGCCTACGGGTTTGGATTTTTTCGACTTGGAGTAGATGATATTCCTGATACAAGGGGCGCTCTGATTGATTATAATGACAATGGAAAACTTGATCCTGGTGAACGAATAAATTTCGACAAAATAGGAACATTTGGTGCAAGTGAGAATGCCCTTTTTCTGTCCATTGCAAAAAAGATGAATAACAAATTATATATTGGAGTCACAGCAAAACATCTTTATAAATCGCTTGGAACAAGCACTGCCTGGGGAGTAGGTTTTGATGTTGCAACAATATATAACATTTATCCTCGATTGGTATTAGGTGCTTCGATAAATGATGCAACCACTACATTTATTTTCTGGAGAGATGGGGAAAAAGAGGTTATTCTTCCAACTTTAAGGTTTGGCGCCGCCTGGAAAGTGGTTTTACCATCAATTCCTGTATGGTTTCAAGCATTGGGTGGTATAGATATTTCTTTCGAGGGCAAACAACACAGTGCCGATTTCGATCTCGGGCTTATAAATGGTAAAACTCGCATGGGACTCGAAATGCACCTTAAAGACAAAATAGTTCTCAGATGTGGACGTGATGATCTCGGAAGCTACCACCTTGGCTTTGGATTAGATACTTCGATGGGAAGTATTGATTACGGATTTGCAATGGGCGGATCTTATCAACTACTCGGGCAATCACATCGCCTTGGAGTCACAATACATTTTGTTGAATTAGCCAGGAATCTTAAACGCTGGCTTTAGTTCTTAATATTAACCGCAAAGGACGCTAAGGCAGACAAGAAGCTATCTAATTTTTACGACCTAATATTCTCATTACGTTTTCCCGTGTTAATAAATCGACGTCTTCAGGATTTTCTAAAAAATCACGGGCATCATCAATCACATTTTCCCATTTTAATTGACTCAAGCGTTTAACTACATACTTCTTCCAATTATCAATGGTAAGAAGTCCTTTATCCCACTTTGTTTGTTTTAGGGCATTATTTAGATGAATGATATTAGGTTCAGGTGGGTTCGTAAGTGTAAGATACCATACTATATCATAAATATCTCTACCTTTTGTCCATTTACGCGTTAAAAGAGCATGAATTTTCCCTGAAAATAATGTGTAAATTTGATGATGCCAGAGATGTAAAAAGAAGTATTTACGGATGATGCTTGAATCCATAGTAGCTCCGGCAGGAGGATTGGTATCAATCTCAAGTTTTATGGATAATTTTTGATTGGATTGAGTAGATAACCCTGATTCTTGTAATACATCTTCAAACCTTATTATCATGTATTGTACGATCTTCTCTTCTTTCACGGATGTTGTAAATCTGTAGCCGGCTTTATTAAGGCTGTTTTCAATTTTTTTTGTAAGCTTCAGGAAATTATAATTCTGATCGTTCTCTAGTGAAAAATCCAGGTCTATCGAATATCGTGGTAGTTGAAACAAAAACCGCAGTGCAGTTCCTCCTAAAAATACAAGATTCAAGAATGCACCAGACCGTTGTAAAATATACAATATTTCTGCCTGTAGATATTCCCTTAATAAATTTTGCCGCTTAATCCCCAGCGGAGAGCTATTTGCAATTTCTATTGCGTGGAGTTTCATGGAGGATCTTTTCTTTCTCCTACCTGATAAATTTTTTAAATTGGTTAGACTGCATCACCCGGTAAAGCTTTGGGCGGTTAAACTTTCTAAGAAAATCAGACAATCTTTCTGGTGAAAGTTGATCAAGGTTTTGAAATCTCATCTCATGAATCCTTTCTGCTGTAATTGGCCCATATATGAAATAAAAATAGTCAAGCAACGCTTTCTCAGGATAAGCAATGGAAATTTTCCGCTCTCCTTGCTTTAAGAGATGATAACCCCAGAAATAATCCGGGCTAAGATGATGATACCGGAAACTACCGAATGGATTTGTAAAATGCTGACCTCGTTCTGTAGTAATATTTGTGACTGTAAAAACCCCTTCAGGAATTAGATCGTAGAAAAAGAGTGCATATCTCAAGGAAATATAGGATGGGTACACAAGTTTATTTGCTACTAATTCGCTGGAAGGGATTTCTTTTCGGTAAGGATGGTTAAATGCATAAAGTCCCCGTTTTAATTGAATCAATTTTCCATGCCGAACCCATTGATATAATCCGTTCTGGATATGGTGAACATTTACTTCACCAACATAGATACTTTTGGATTCAAAGATAATTTCGTCACCGAATTTATCTAATAGTTCAGACCATTTCATTTCAATAACTCACAAATAATAGTGAGTAAATGTAATGAATTATTCTTTCTTTGGCAATGAAAATACAAATTCACCAATTTGACAGAATTATAAATTAAGGATAACGATCAGTAATAAGTATCTTATAGATGATAATGTAACAATTTCAATATAAATGCAGAAACTTTAACCATCCCGATTTTCGGGACGGTAAATGAATATAACTGCTACGACAACGACATAAATCGTTTAATATCACAGAATAAATTCGGTTATTTTGTGTGGTATTTCGATTCATCCGGCAGCTGCCGGATGGTTAACATTTATTATTGTCATATTAAGTTCAAAGAGATTATCCTCTATTATGAAGTGAGAAATGTTAGTTGATTTTAATGGGTAAATAATTGCAACTAATATATAATAAAATCCCGACCCGCTTTCATAAAGGAATGAATATTTTTTATCGGAGTTTCCTGTGGCAAATCACAGCCTGTGCTCAAAATGAAATTCGGATACTTATTCATTTTAGTTAAAAGTTCAAAGACATCCCTTTTCACATCCTCAGGCGTACCATTTAACATGTTATGTATAGGGCTGATATTACCTATAACAGTAATACTTTCAGGGATTCTCTCTGCTACTTTTTCCAATTCCACTCCGGCTTCTCTTGAATCCAGGCTTAAACCATTAACGCCTGACTCAGCCATTTTTTCAATCAGATGCATTGTATTGCCGCATGTATGGTAAATAGCGCTCACACCTCTTTTAGAACATACATCAATTATATTCTTTATGTAATTTGAGGAAAATTCTTCAAATTGGTCAGGTCCCAACATAACTGCTGTTGGCTCAAGTATGCAAATAAGGTCAGCTCCAGCGTTAATAAGCAATTCAGAATATTGCTTGATCTTTTCAGCAGCAAATTGGGTTAATCTGTGGAGTTTATCATTTTCCAGGATAGTAGCCATTGCCGCATTATCAGCCCCCATTATCAATGCTGCAAGAGTATAGGGACCAGTGACATAAGCACCTTTTATTATATTTGCAGGTAAATTTTCACTCATCATTCCCAAGGTTTTCACATACCCCAAAAGTCGCATATCCTTGGATATATCTATTTCTCTAAGTCTTCCAAGTTCATCAATAGAAAAACTATCTTTCGGTACGGTTGCCGAGTCATATTTCGGAAAAACCGTGTATCTTCCAACAGCATTAGCTTCAACTGATAAATCCATCAACGGGAAAATTACATCAGGAGAAAAGGTCTGTACTATTTTTTTAATTACTTTAAAATGCTCTCTATAATTTTGTTGTGCTAATTTTATACTGCTATTAACTAAATTGACACCCGGAAATCCGACAAGAGGAGCGACCAATCTTTTTCCTTGTTCATAAGATTTCTTTGTCAAATCCCCAAGACTTACTTTATCCATAAAATCAACACTTTCACACTAACAAACTTTATAACTCAGTGAATTGGAAACCTGCTCTAAATAGAATTTTAACATCATTTTATATTGATAAATTAAAGTTGTGAACATTAACAGAATCAAAAAATATCTCTTCATCCTTTTATTCTCCCGTATTTTCATTAATTATTTCTTCGGTTTACAACTTAATCACTGCGCTGAATTTTACAATTACTATGTATAGATTTCAACATAAATAATACTTTGGAGTTACTTGGTAGCTTGATTAGAAATCGGGATTCTCACTTCCTCAGAAAAATAAAACATAGTTTATCTCACTACAAACCCGTTTTCATCCCGAAGTTTCGGGTCAAACGGATTTCAGTCTTCAGAAAAAATCCATTTGACCTCGCTATGCTCGGTTGAAAATTGGTTTATTTTTCTCTAAATTAGTTTTAATTCTAAGTAAAGGGATAAAAATTGCCTACTTGCTCACCTAAAAAACTATTTGATATTGCAGAAAAATTTAAACAACTTGTAGATCCATGTG
>DAOUYY010000086.1 GCA_030665885.1 Fidelibacterota bacterium | reverse complement strand
ATAACCTGGCAGGGGGATCGGGAAGATTTATATCCTGAAAGTAAAAAAACAATTCTTGAAGCTATTGAGGATAAAACTGGAAATGAGAATGTGACTTATTTACCTGGAGTTACTTTTGATAAAGAGATTGATATAGGCACCGTTGTTAAAATTGCTGAATCTTCAGATTTTGTGATTGCTTGCATTGGTGAAAAACCTTATTGTGAAACCCTTGGAAATATTGATGATTTAACTATGTCCAGTCCGCAATTAGAGTTGGTAAAAGCCTTAGAAAAAACGAATACACCGATCGTTCTTGTGCTAGTTGAAGGTCGTCCACGAGTTATTAATAGTATTGTAGAGGATGCAGATGCTATCTTAATGGCATATTTACCAGGGCTGGAAGGAGGACGAGCAGTTGCTGATGTTCTTTTTGGAGATTTTAATCCTTGTGGAAAATTACCGATCACATATCCTCAATACGTAAACTCACTAATGTGTTATGACCATAAGAATAGTGAAATTACCAATACAAATGATTATGATGCTCAATTTCCGTTTGGGCATGGTCTGAGCTATACAAAATTTGAATACAGTGATTTAAAATTGGATAAGAAGACGGTAACGGAGAATGATTCTTTAGAAATTCAGGTTAAAATTAAAAATTCAGGTGAAATTGCTGGAAAGGAAGTAGTTCAACTATATCTAACTGATTTATATGCTTCTGTAACGCCTTCGGTTAAACGTCTCAAACGGTTTTCCAAGATATTGCTTGAACCAGGAGAAACTAAAACTATTAAGTTTACTCTTTATAAGGATGATCTGTCTTTTATTGGTCAGGATAATAAGCTTGTTGTTGAACCTGGGGATTTTGGAATTACTATTGCTGATTTAAAAGAAAGGTTTACATTAAAATGATAGAGAGTTAACCGCTAAATGATAATTAAAAATGGCTCAACACGAAATTCTATGAATATGAAAGAAATTAAAAAATTTGGTTCTACATGAAAATATAATAAAGAGTTGCGTACATACAAAAATTGAATATTGAACATCGAACAAGGAATTATGAATAATGAAGGGAAATAAAGATAAGAGAAAATTTGACCTTTTCCAAAGGAATCCCTTCGGGAGAAGAACGATTGATTAAATTTTCAGTCATGATCATTAAAATAGCAGAAGAAATGCCGAATACAAAAGCAGGTAATCATTTATCAGGGCAGATAATTCGTTCAGGCACGTCGCCTGCTTTGAATTATGGAGAAGCAGAGAGTGGGGAATCAAGAAAAGATTTTATTTACCCCGTTAAATAATAATTAAAATTAAGGCAATATTTGAAATGAAATATTTAACTGGGTGAATAAGATCAAGATAGTATTAAAAGAATTGCGAGAAACATTTATATGCTTAAAAATAGTTTATAGAGCAAAACTCTGTAAATCGGAAGATAAGATACAATCAGCGTTACAAGAAAATAATGAATTGATTTCTATTTTTGTTAAAAGTATAGAAACAGCGCAGAAAAACTCAAAAAAACCGACAAGTTCATAATTCAAAAATCAGAGTTCCTTGTTCGATATTCAATCTAATAATTTCCAAAAATATCAGGTTTTTTTGATAATCGTAGAATTTCGCGTAGAGCCTTAAAAATATACAAGAGCTTTTGTTGAATTTTACTAAGAATAAATTTTATCCAAAGGTCTGTTTGAGACAGTTTTATTTTTACTAATGAGAATTTAGGCATGAAGGCAATTTTTAAAGTAGCTCTATCAATTCTGTTTTGTATCTCATCTATTTTTTCTCAGGGAATTGTATTTAATGAGGTAATGTCTTCAAATGTTACAACTCTCATTGATGAAGACGGTGAATACCCGGATTGGATTGAAGTTTATAATTCTAGTGATGCAGTAATAAATTTAGACGGCTATGGGATTTCTGATGATGAAAATGATCCATTTAAATGGACTTTTCCTGATGTCTCACTTGGCATGCATCAATTTATGGTTCTGTTTGCTTCTGGTAAAGATCGGAAATTCTGGTCGAATCATTGGGAAACTGTAATTGATTGGGGAGATATTTGGAAATACCGATTGGGAAATAGTGAACCGCCAACCAATTGGCGAGAAGTAGATTTTGACGATTCTAACTGGTCTTCCGGTGCAACAAGTATCGGATATGGTGATGACGATGATGCTACGGCAATACCTTCGAATACTATTTCATTTTATATTAGAAAAATTTTTACAGTCGATGATGTAAATAATATTACTCAGGCGATTTTACATGTGGATTATGATGATGCTTTTGTTGCTCATGTAAATGGAATTGAAGTTGCCAGAGCAAATATCACAGGCTCTAATCCGCCACACAATCAGTCAGCTGATTGGTACATCGAACCTAAGATACGTTATGGTAAGCCACCGGAAAAATTTATTTTGGAAAGTATTCAAGATTTTCTTGTTACAGGGGAAAATGTTCTTGCAATTCAGGTACATAATTACGGTACCAATTCTTCCGATTTAACCATCATTCCATTTTTAACATTGGGGATGAATGAAGCGCCTCCGGATCCGCATGGAGCTCCTGAAATATTGCAACTGCCGCTTTCATTTTTACATACGAATTTCAAAATCAGTTCCAATGGTGAAACTTTGATAATTGCAGACGAATCAGGTCAAATTATTAATCAGATAGAAACAGGTCAAATACCGGCAGATATTTCACATGGCAGATATCCGGATGGTGAAGATAATTGGTTTTTCTTTGAAGAAGCTACTCCTGGAGAGATGAATAATACTCAGGGGTACCAAGGAGTGGCTGAGTCTCCTCAATTTTCGCAACCCGGTGGTTTTTATTCAAGTAGTCTAAATATTGAAATTTCAGCAGAATCATCAAATGCTGTAATTTTTTATACAACAGATGGCTCAGAACCAACAGAAGATTCTCATATATTCAATAATGTTTTAACTATTAATAACACAACTGTTGTACGTGCAAAAGTGTTTGAAACAGATTATCTTCCCGGCAAGGTTATTACGCAAACATATTTTATAAATGAAGACCAAAATTTACCGGTAGTTTCAATTTCATCCGATCCTGCCAACTTTTGGGATAATGAAACAGGTATTTATGTAATGGGCAATAATGCCGGTTCTGAATTTCCATATTTCGGAGCAAATTTCTGGGAAGACTGGGAAAAGCCAATTCACGTAGAACTATTTGAATCAGATGGAACTCCTGGTTTTAGTATTGATGCCGGTGTAAAAATTTTTGGTGGATGGAGCAGAGCTTTTCCGCAGAAATCGTTAGCTATTTATGCACGAGGAGGATATGGTTATAGTGAAATTAATTATCAAATTTTTCCCGATAGAACAATTGATAAATTCCAGGCTTTTGTCTTGAGAAATTCAGGTAATGATTGGGACCACTCAATGTTTCGGGATGGAATGATGCAGAGCTTGGTTAATGACTTTAATATTGAGACACAGGCTTATAAACCTTGTGTTGTTTATATAAATGGTGAGTACTGGGGAATTCAAAATATTAGAGAAAAAATTAATGAGCATTATATTGCTTCCCATTTTGATGTTGACCCGGATAATATTGATCTCTTAGAAAATTGGGGCAATCCTATTATTGGTGACGCTGAAAATTATAATATGCTGATTGATTATATTGCGAGCCATGATTTAAGTATTCCTCAGAACTATGAATATGTCAAAACACAGATGGATATGGAGAATTTCATTGATTACAATATTGCCCAGATCTATTTTGATAATACCGATTGGCCCGGAAATAATATAAAGTTTTGGCGTCCGAAATCAAGTGAGGGAAAATGGAGGCGGATTCTTTTTGATACCGATTTTGGTTTCGGACTATATAATGATTATGCATATAACCATAACACACTGGAATTTGCTACTGATCCAGGTGGACCTGATTGGCCAAATCCTCCATGGTCAACACTGCTATTGCGAAAGCTACTAGAAAATGAGGAGTTTAAGAATGGTTTTATAAATCGTTTTGCTGATTATTTGAATACAACATTCCAATCAGATAAAGTACTTCAAATGATAAGTAGTATTAAAAACTTGATAGATCCTGAAATGGGCAGGCATTACGATAGATGGCGTAATGATCTTTGGTGGAACTCAATTAATGATTGGAATAATCATGTTCAAGTGTTGCGGAATTTTGCTTTACATCGTGTTGCCTATTCACGCGCCCATATTTTGAACAAATTTAATATAGATGGGTTAGCATTTGTTTCTCTTGATATTTCACCCCAATATAGCGGGAGAATAAAAATCAATAACTTAATATTACAGGAATATCCGTGGAATGGTCATTACTTCAAAGGTATTCCAGTTGAATTGACTGCTTTTCCAAATGAAGGGTATTGTTTTGATAAGTGGACAGGTTTATCAAGTCCAAATTCGAATTCTTCTATAGTAATCAAACTATCTGAAGATTTGGATTTGGCAGCTGTATTTATTGAAGATAGTAGTTTGCAAAATGAAATAGTTATTAATGAAATTAATTATAATTCATCCAGTGATTTTAACCCGGAAGATTGGATTGAGCTATATAACAATTCTGGAAACACTGTAAACCTATCAAACTGGCTTTTCAAAGATTCTGAAGATGATCATATATTCGCTTTTCCTGATAATGTATTCCTTGAATCCAGTGGATACTTAGTTTTATGCAGAGATACTATGGCGTTTTCAAATCTATTCCCCGAAGTCAGAAATTATCTTGGTGATTTTGGTTTTGGTTTAAATAATGGTGGAGAGCTAATCAGGCTCTATGATTCTTCTGGGAATATAGTTGATTCACTTACTTACGACGATGAATCACCCTGGCCAACTGAACCAGATGGCAACGGACCAACACTTTCACTAAAAAGTCCTGAATCGGATAATGCTTTAGCAGAGAATTGGGGAACTTCTATAGATCATGGAACACCTGGAAGGGTAAATGATTTTGTAAAGATAAAAGATTATAAAGATAGGATACCGAATGATTTTTTTCTCGGACAGAATTTTCCGAATCCGTTTAACTGTAATACTGTGATTTCTTTTCAAATTCCAAGGACTGAGGAAGTAACAATCAATATTTATGATATTAATGGAAGAAAAGTTGAAACCCTTTTTAATGGGAAATTAAATAGTGGATACTATAAAGTAAATTGGTCTACTAAAAACAGTACTCCTTCCGGTATATATTTCTACCATATTCAAGCAGGAAGTGAATTCAACAAGTCAAAGAAAATGATTTTGATTAAATAGTAAATTTTTTATTGGTCGAAGGGTTTAATGTAATAAAAATGTGAAAATGTTGTTATTAAAAAGATAACAGAGTCGTTATTGAAATGATAACCCATTCGAAGTATGAAATTGTTGGTCTTCTTAGAGTGTTATTATAAAGAGGCAAAAATATTTGGCTTGGTTTTTGTCTAATTTATACTAATGGTGAATGAGAAAATATGGCAATGTTCAAGGGCAATTCAGGCTCCAGGAATGGGAACCCCCAATGATTTTTAGAATAGGTATATCAATAAATCCAATAATTTTGAATAATCATGAGTTAACTTTAGCAATGGATGCGCTGTATCCCAATAACAATAACGAGTCTATTAACATAGGTGGACAATATGAGTTGAAGATACCAGGAACTGGGAGTTTCTTTCTCAGAGATGGGTATAAAGCAATTTTTATGGAAGATTCAGAATATGGCTTAACATTTGGTTCTGGTATTATATTGCGTTTCATGAATAATTTTGCTGTTAAAGCGGATTATGCGTTTAAGCCATTTGGAATTCTCGGAAATACACAATCGTATATATTAGGGTTTTTATTTTAAACAAGTGAATACGGAATAAATGAGGTCAATTAGTACGGTTGATTTAAGGTTAAATTTTATGCAACTCCTTATAATATGTGGAGGTTTGTAATTTCTTATTGCTGTAAATTTTATCTACTTAAATCCCAGTCAAGTAATTGTTATAGCAGAGACCTCCATGATTAATTTGAGTACTAGATTAAAACGATCAATTTATCTGATTATTTTTAGTTCTTTTATATTCCTTCATTTTTCTTGTCTTAAGCGAGTTATTGATGAGCCGACAGAAAAAATTCTTGCCAAAGTAGGCTCAAGGACTATTTCAGTGAATGAATTTATTCGACGAGCAGAATATACAATTAGACCGCCTTATTGCAGAACTGATTATTATGTCCATAGAAAGATAATCTTCAATTCCCTCATTGCTGAAAAATTGCTGGCATTGGAAGCGGGTGATGACAACGAACTGGTAAGAAATAAAGAATTCCAGGCTTATATAAGAGGTCGAAAAGAACAGGCAATGAGACAGTTTCATTATTGTAATGAAGCCTACAATAAAGTGGAACTTGATGCTAATGAGATTAAAAAAGTCTATGAAGTTGCGGGTAGAAAATATAGAGTTTCTTATGTTGTACTTCCGGATAGTAAAACTGCGAATGAGGTTTATAGACTGATCACAAAAGAAAATCTTTCTTTTGATGAGGCTCTTGAAGGATTATTTGTGGGCGGTAAAATACCACAGAAAGAAATATCGTTTGCGGACAATGAAGAAGCAAATATTCATGAATCGTTATTTTCAGAAAAGTTGAAAAAGGATCAAGTTGTTGGACCTATTCAAACAGAGGACAGGCAATTTCTTTTTATAAAGATAGAAGGCTGGACGGAAAAACTTGCTGTTTCGGAAAAGGATATCAATCAGCGTTGGAGCGACGTGTCTAACAAATTAAAGGATTTAAAAGCAAAAAAAATATACGCGAGTTATGTTCAAAATTTAATGAAGGGTAAAAAACTTGAGTTTGATGAAGATGTTTTCTATCAATTAGCCGAACTTATTGCGCCAATATATGTAAAAACCGAAGAAGAGAAAAAGAAATCCTTCAATTCAAGAATGTGGGGACGAGATGTAGATGCAGAATTTGAAGATGATATTTGGAAGAACATTGATCGGTTCAGAAATAAACCGTTTTTTACTATTGACAGTAAAGTTTGGTCTGTTAGTGATTTTGAAAATGTTTTAAAATCTCATCCATTGGTATTTAGAAAGAGAAGATTTAATGAAACAGAATTTCCGCAGCAATTTAGATTAGCGGTAGCGGATTTAGTCAGAGATCAATATGTCAATAAGGATGCTTATAAAAAGGGATATGACAAAGTTATCTCAGTTAAAAGAAGCGCTGAAATGTGGAGAGATAATTTGCTTTCACTATATCAGAAGCAAAAATATTTGGATAAAATTGGATTTAAAGAAAGTTTTGGCAAAAACTACATGAAAGCAATCACTGAATATCTAAATCCATACATTGACAGTTTGCAGACTAAATACAGTGACGTCATTGAAATTGATACTGATAAATTTGAAAAAATTGAATTGACCAGGATTGATATGGTTGCAATTCAACATAATGTACCTTACTCGATTGTCGTGCCAAATTTCCCTTTGATTACGACTGATAATAAATTGGATTATGGGAAAAAGATTAATTAAATATGCAAGATAAAGGAGAATAGAAGTGATAAGTATATGTATATTTTTAATAATTGCATCATCTAATACTAATTCGCAGATTGTCCCCAAATCAGACGATTCGTATGAACGGGTCTCCGTAGAAGAGCGAATATATAATATTATTTCACAAATGACTCTTGAAGAAAAGATATTGCAGCTTCATAAAGAAGGTGCAATGAATACAGCAAGTAACCAAAGATTGGATATTCCAGGCTTTGTAATGGCAGATGGTCCCCACGGTGTTGGAGATGGTATGGCAACGAGTTTTCCAGTTGGTATCGGTTATAGCTTCAACATGGGATATTAATCTTGCACAGAGGGTTGGTAAAGCACTTGTAGAAGAATTTAGGGGGAAAGGTAAAAATCAAATGTTGGGACCTGCTATAGATTTAAACCGTGATCCGAGGAATGGAAGAAGTCCTGAAAGCGGAGGTGAAGACCCTTATTTGAATGCTCAGATAACCTCTGCGATAATCAAAGGTATTCAGTCAACCCCGATTGTAAATACCGAATTTCACAGCGGTTGAAAATTTATCAGAATGATGTTAAGTCAAAAAAAAACTCCCTGTGCTGAGCAAGCTTCAATGTAAAATTAACCATTAATCTAATAGAGACCACTTTGGGGCAATTAGCAATTATCGGTTATGTGCATAATAAAAGTGAGCATTTACGATTTTAATAAACATCAAATTTATCTTTTGATTTTTTGTTAATTTTAAAATCAATTTTCTTTATTAAATTCTGTATATTATCTTTCTCGAAATATATATTAAGAGTTTCCTGTTTTAAATTCCACTCTGATAGAACGTAATAATTTACTAATGGCTTAGACATTGGAACTTTCACATTCAGAATATCAATATATGCGCCAATCTTCTTACTTTCAGATATTTCTTTAACCTGCCGGATGAAATATACTTTCGGTGTAAAATTTCTTTTCTGTGAGACAAATCTCGGTTTTCTGTATCCTGTATATCTTTGAGAAGATTGATTAAATAATTCCAATTTATCATCTATTTCTTTCAAACTTTTAAAATCGAATCGATTCCAAAATTTCTTTGAAAATACTGAATTGTTACCTTCTATTGATGCTTGAGTAAAAGGCTTTCGAGGAACAGCAAAAACCGGTATTACATCATTCTTTAGTAAATAATGCATTGAACGTGAGATATTTCTCTTGCCGGAAGCACTACCTATAAAAGCTAATCCATTATCTAATTTAATAACATCAGGCTTTTCAAAAAGTCTGAAAAATTTATCCGTTTCGGTAATAAAGCTATCTGATGTTTGACCTTCTATTCGCTTATAATACCTAAGTTTTGGCTCTTTCTTAAAGGAAAATCCAATAAAATTTAAAGGTTCTGAAATGCCATGAATATATTTCTTTCCAATGAAATCAATTTCAGCTACTCTATTACCTAATTGATTATAGATTGTATGTTCGGGATAACAAAGATATTTGGCTGCTCCTTTATGCTTAATCTTTCTTTTCTGAGCTAATCCCAAATCTGATAAATACTTGCCTATTGTCCGTAATGGAGGTGAAACTTCGTCAGGATACCTTCTTCTCCATTCCTGTTGTATAGCTGTTGCACCAAGATAAAACTCAAAAGAATCATTCTCAAGATACAATCTAATATCTTTTATTCTCTCTTTGATTTCGATATCCCACTTTCTTGCTTTCCCTTTTTCCCATCCTCGATTATCAATTGTAAAATCCTGATGCACTGACTGTGTCCATCTTGTAACAAAATTCCTTGATACGTTCATTTCACGAGCAATATTAGTTTTTGAAATCTTATGTCTGAAATATAACTCATTAACCATTTTTCTTAAGATAAATATTTTTTTTCATAATCTCTTCTTTTATGCTAATATTTTCCTGTCAACTTCTACAATTTCTTGTTGAAAATCTGATGCCTTGCCTGCTCACTTTTATTATGCACATAACCGATAGCTGCTATAAAATAAAATGTGCCTGGTGATAATTGCCTCAACTTGACAAATTAGGAGGGGCGCTAATTTTTAGGAATTTCTTTGTTTACCGAAGTATGATTTGTATTATTAAACATATTATTGCAACTCTAGTTCTATTCTCTCATCATCCATTAAAATTACAGAATTATTAATTAAATCCTGACCAGTTATATCTTTATTCTTATATCTTTTCACTAATTCCCCTGGAATAAGAAA
>DAOUYY010000216.1 GCA_030665885.1 Fidelibacterota bacterium | reverse complement strand
CTTCATCTATAACTACAGATTTTGGACCGTCAATCACTTTATCAGTTACTTCCTGCCCTCTATCAGCCGGGAGACAGTGCATATAAACACCATTTTTATTAACTAATCGCATCTGTCTCTCTGTAGTCATCCAATTCTTATTGGCATTATTGAACTTTTCTGCTTCTTCATGATTCTGCTTCCGGATAATATTACCATCTTTATCTGTGTAATTAAAGCAAGATACGGCACCCCATGATTTGGGATAGACAATATCTGCGCCCTTAAAACCTTCTTCAAAATCATTGATTATCTTGAATGAACCATTATCTTGCTCAGAAAATTTCATGCAAGTTTTTATGATTTCAGGGTCTAATTCAAACCCTCCAGGATGCGCTAAAGTTACATTCATGCCCATTTTAGTTGCAGCAAGTACGACACTTTGAGGCACAGCTCTCGGTTTTTCTATAGAACCTGAATACGCCCAGGACATTGTAATATTCACACCCTTAAACATCCCAAATTTTTCTTTAATTGTGATTAGATCAGCAAGGGCTTGTGTCGGATGGTATTTATCACATTCCATATTAATAATAGGAATTCCGGCATATTCCGCAAACTCTTTTATCGTAGCATTTGCAAATCCATATATCCAGTAAGCTGGCGGACCATACATACGAATAGCTATAGCATCACCAACTCTGCTTAACATTCTCGCTACATCAGAAATTCTCTCGGTTTTATATGGAATATCAAAACCTTTCCTTGCCGGAGTATATGTTTTTCCAGGTTCTAAATCCACATGGAATCCTCCTAATTGCTGAATCCCCGCTGCAAAAGTACTGCGAGTTCTCAGTGATTGATTGAAAAACATCGTAAATAAAGTTTTACCTTTTAGAATATTGCTTTGATCTTCATTCATTGCATGGCGGCGTTTTAAATAAAGAGCCACGTCAATTAATGTTTCCCATTCCTCTTTGGTATAATCCAATTCGGCATCAATCCAATCTCTTCCTAAAAATTCGTTAGATTTCATTTGCTCTCCTTTAAAAATCATTCGTATTGTCAAAATTAGCCACAGAGAACACAGAGTAACTTTTAATATTATTGAACTTACACGACATTTATTTTCTCTCCCCCTATTTGATCTGTGGTTTTCATATTATTTTTTCTTTTTGGGTTTGTCTTTGTACAGGATGCTCCTTCTTTTTTATACTATTTTTGTTGATTATGCCTAAAAAAACCTTCTTCATATCCTTCTACCATTTTTTCATAAACTTTTGACACTACCTACTTGACTATTGTCTATTGCCTGCCCCGTAGGGAGCGAAGCGACCGTACGGGGTCTACTGTTAATTTTCCGTTTTTTATCATCAATTTTAAATCCACTTTAGTACTTAATTTCTCACAATAACATTTTCCACAATACCAAAACTTAACGTCTCTTAATAAAATATCATTGCTTACGGTTTCTTCCATTCTCTATTTAACAACAGTTGTTCCTGCTTTACCCTTGATTGTTTGTTTATATTTCTTAGTAAGTGAGATGTAGGCTCTCTCGCCGCCACCTTCAATAAAATTAATAACAGCTTTGATTTTGGGACCCATACTTCCCGGAGGAAAATGACCTTCTCTATAGTATTCTTTTAATTCATCGAGAGTAACCAGCCGTAAATCTTTTTCATCTGGTTTTTGATAATTCAATTTTACTCCATCTTCTGCTGTAAAAATCGTCAACATTACATCAACATTCTCGCCACATCGTTTATACCTCTGCATTAATAATATTCCAAGAAGCGCAGATGCAAGGTCTTTATCAATAACAGCTTCAACACCTGTAAATATTTTCAACTTTTTCTCACTTTGGAAATTAATGTCATAATTACATTTATAGATACCATTTCTATTTGCTTCAACTTCTACAACCGGGATTCCACCGCCACCAATAGTAATAGGTATAATCCCTTTTTCCAAAGCAGATTGAACCAGACCAATTTCTACAATATCTATGGGTTGGGGAGAAGGTACGACTCTCCGCCATATTTCGCTCCCCTGTAGGTCTTTTTTATAAAGTTTTACGACCCAGCCGGCTTTTTCTTTTCTTTCCAATGCTTCTTCTTTAGTAAAAGCAGGTCCGATAAACTTTATCGGGTCTTTAAAATTGGGGTCGTTTTTGTCAACCACTACCTGTGTTACAATAGTATCAACGTTCCTCTTTATATCTCTTGTTCTTAATTCATTGTCTAAAAGTTGCCCAATCATGTAGCCCATTGCACCCTGACTATCAGCCCCGCATATATCTAAAGGTAACGGTGGTAGTATATCCAAAGAGTGTTCGGCTCTTAATAAAATATTCCCCACCTGCGGACCATTCCCATGCGTTATTATAAAGGAATCTTCCGGGAACTCCTCAATAATATTGGCTATTTCTTTACATGTATCTGCTGTCCTTTGCCACTGCATAGGTATATCAGCATTTACAGGATTCCCATCTTCATCTTTAATATCAATTGGGGATACTTCATTTCCACCTAATGCAAATATTCTTATCCGGTGTTTATTCATATTCATTCTATCCTCTTCTTTTAAAACCCGTTTGGCTCCGTCAGTAGTCCGTCAGTTGCTGGATTTTCATCCCGTCTGTGCCGGATTTTCAACCGGGCATTCTGTTCGCGCGTCGAAGACGTCCCGTCGGGAAAAACGGGTTTTAATTCTTCAATACTCACCCATTGTCAGCGCCATCACCGCCTTTTGAACATGAAGTCTGTTTTCCGCAACATCGTATACAATAGAACGAGAACTTGACGCTACCTCATCCGTAACTTCATTTCCCCTATCAATAGGCATTGGATGAGTAAACAACGCATCATTTGTTAATTTCATTTTTTCTTTATTACATATCCATTCCTTATACTTTAAAGCTTTTTCTACCTCTTTCTCTTTATGCAATTTATTATTTCTATACGCCTGCGGACTCATCCAGTTTCTAGAATAAACAACATTAACACCATCATATCCCTCTTTCACATCATTCGTGATATTAAATTCCTGGGAATTCTGCTCGCAATTCTTTTTTGTTTGCTCAATCACCTCCGGGTCTAAATCATAACCCTCAGGATAGGCAAGATTAATAGACATACCATACCGTGAAGCAATTAGTATATATTCCTGCACAGAGCTCAAAGATCGAACAAGGGCACCCTGCCCCCATGTTAATAAAGTCTTTTTACCTCTAAGTTCGTCTAAATGCTCCTGAATACTCATGATGTCAGCTAATCCCTGACATGGGTGATATTTATCGTGTGCCATAGATACGACCGGAATATCTGAATATTGAGCATATTCCCTGATTAAATTTTCTCCCGCCCCGTAATGCGGAATTTTATCCTCAAGTATTCTTATGCCCAAACCACAGGCATATCTTGACATTACCCTGGCAGCATCTTCAATTGTTTCTCCAGCAGTTGTTGCCGTTTTAAGTCTCATGGATTTGGGCTCTAAAAACAGGGCATGCCCACCTAACTCTGTAGCCGCCACCTCAAATGATTGCCGGGTCCTTACCGATGGATTATAAAAAAACATAAAGAAACTTTTATTTTCCAGGGACTTGTTTAACGGGTGATGAAAGCGATTATTTTTCATTTCCTTTGCAAGTCCAAGGACAATATCTAATTCTACTTTTCCCCAATCCTGTGTTGTAATTAGATGTTTTCCCTGCAGTGTTTTTGTGTAATTCACTTCTTATATCTCCTGTGATTAATATTTTCTACTTAATCTGTGATCATTCGGCTTCATTTTAACAAATCATGCAAATTTAATAAACTATTTATTCTATCTTTAAAACTTTCGCTCCTCTGATTTTCTGCTCCTTAAGTTCAAGCAGCGCTTTATTGGCTTCCCTCAGACTATATTCCTGAACTTCCGGTTTGATTGGAATCTCAGCAGCCAATTTAATAAACTCGCTGACATCCTCACTCGCAACATTAGCAACACTTTTTATCTCTTTTTCCATCCAGAGATGTATTGGATAATTTAATTTCAGTAAATATTCCTTATCTATCTCCTCTTTACGTATTGCATTAATGACTAATCTTCCACCGGGCTCAAGATTTTTCATCGCTTCGACAATGGGCTTCCATACCGGCGTTGTATCTATAATAGAATCCAGTTTAATAGGAGATGCTTCTTCTGTGCCACCTGCCCACACTGCTCCAAGTTCTTTTGCAAATATTCGTTCTTTTTCACTCCTTGCAAATACATAGACATTCGTATCAGGATATTTGTGT
>DAOUYY010000048.1 GCA_030665885.1 Fidelibacterota bacterium | reverse complement strand
CAAAAGATTTTATGCATAATCCCACAAAAATTGCTGCAACAAAACATGTTGATCCAAGTAAATTGAATCAAGTTTATTACGAAGCAAAAGGATCTATGAAATTTTCAATTCTTTCACATCTTATAAAGAAAGAAAGTGGAGGATTAGTTATGGTTTTTTGTAATTCAAGAAGAAGTGTTGATACTGTTGCTGTTAACGATAAAATAATAATTCCTGAATTAAATTTTAATTCACAGATGGGTGATTTTGAAATAATACTATCTCCAATAGACACTAGCTTCTATGTTGGTAAGACGCTATGTATTGAAGAAGGAGCTTATCCAGTTAGATTGCTTAGTGTGTTTCCCGATTCTATGACTGTTATTATTAAAGGTAAAACAACTCCATTTGAAAAGATAATCGGTTATAATGTAATTGGAACAAACCAATTCATCTTTGATATTTATAAGAATCTACCTCCACAAGCCGATTTTCTTGAAAAAACAGTTATGATAAATTCAGAAAGTCAAGACTCAAACACAAGAAGACGAATTTTAGAACAAGAAAATACGGGTGTTTATGATGCAACCTATCCTGAAGCCGGGCTAACTCAAAGAGCCGAAGGTAAAGGCCATTTTAAAATGGCTTTTCTGATTTCTATTTTTGTTATTTTAATAGTAGTATTCGTATCCTTAATCCTGATATTTATGCCGAAATTTTCTGTTATAAAGAACTGGTTTAGTATTTTAAGAAAAGGTAGAATTGGCGATGAATTAGTTGAAGAAGACAACATACCCAAAAGAAAATTAAGCAGTAAAGATAAACAGGTTGCAATTGGACGATTGATGAAGAAAAAGGGAGTTAGCTACGATGAGGCAGATATTATGGTAAATATATCAAAAAGAAGTATCAATGTTACGATTTGATCTTAAAGATTCTTGGGATAGTAATTATATCGTTAAGGAAGATCTTGACAAACTTTTAAAACATCTTAAAAAAGGGATGAAAGTACAGGGGCGAATTGTAGATTGTTTGGGAGACAACAGGTATCTTTTAAGAATCAGGGGTTATAATATTTTAACTTACTCAGAACAGTTATTTCAGAGATTCGATGATATTCAGTTGACTGTTGTTGAAGTTGAGCCACATTTTGTTCTTGATTTGTTAAAGGAGAGACATACTCCAAGTGGGATCGTAAATAAAGAAGTAACTAAAACCAATATTCTTATTTATTAAATAGTATTAAGGATTAGTTAGGTTGGTTTTTTAATAAGGAAGGGACTTGATTAATTCAATGGGAAAAAGAAAAAGTGCTACTGCTTTGAAAGATCCTACATGTATTTCAAAAACTATGAATAAAAAGCCATGTTTATCAAAGATGAAAGATTATTTCACAACTGTTACTATTTTAGAGAGTATTTCAGATGCTATTTTTATTTTAGATGAGGACGGTAGAATAAGATATGCAAACAAGGGCGCTTTAGACCTACTTAGAATAGATATTAATAATCTCCTTGGAAAATTTATTGACGAGATATTAATAGATGATTTTAATTCAAATGAAAATATTTCTATACGTAAAAGTGAAGATTTTAGTAAAAACTATGAATTATTAGAAAAATTTAACAAAGGAATTTTTGGTAACATTGAAACCTCAATGATAAATAATGGGTATGTTATCCCTGTTATTCTCAATTTTAATGTGATAAATAGTGGATCTGGTGAATTAAAATATATCATTGTCACTGTAAAAAATATCTCTCACTGGAAAATATTGGAGAAAGAATTGAAGCAGCAGCAGGCGTTATCCATATCTAGAGATAGATTAAGGAGTCTGGGCGAATTATCAGTGGGATTAGTACATGAATTGAGTCAACCATTATCTGCTTTGTTATTCAAAGTGGAAGATATGGGCTCTCTTGTCAAAAATAATAAAGAGCAGGAAAAAAAGATTGAAGAAATGTTGGATGATATAAATAGGATATCCAGCAAGATCCATCAGATAAGAACATATGCCAATCAAACTGAAGATGAAACTATTGCACTCGTTAACATAAATGAAGTCATAGATAAAGCATCCGCTCTTGTTGCATATGAGTTGAAGAATTATAATATCGAACTTACAATCAAAAGAGACAAACATTTGCCTTACATACTTGTAAATCCACTAGTGTTAGAGCAGGTTTTTGTAAACTTGTTAACGAATTCTAGGGATGCTTTTAGTATAAGGGAAGAAAGTTGTGAGCAGCCCGAAGACCGGGTAAAAGAAATAGAGATTGTTACAAAATCGAGGGATAATTGGATAGAAATTTCTGTTGAAGATAATGCAGGTGGTATAGATGAGAAAATAAAGGAGAAGATATTCGATCCATTCTTTACGACGAAGGGTCCGGGAATTAATTCAGGAGTAGGACTTTCAATTTCAAAGAATATTATTACTTCGCTCGGGGGTGATATAAGAGTCATTGTGAAGAAGGAAATTGGTTCAAAGTTCATAATACGAATTCCTGTTATACAAGATGATGAACAGTTACAGCTTTTTAATTTTATTGAAATGCTTCATTAGAATAGAGATTGGTATATGGTTAATGTTAAATTTTTACGTGAAATTGTAAGTATAATTCAAAAGGGACTGGGATCAGATGAAACATTTGGTGCTATATTTGACTTGCTTGAAAAATCAGTCCCATTTGATTCTGCGACTTTGTATATATATCATCAGAAAGCCGACCGGTTAGAAATAATTCATCAAAAAGGAGAAGAGATAGTAGATCTTGCACAGGAGATTCCTTTTGATCGTGGTAATGGAATATCAAGTTGGGTTTCTAAACAGAAAAAACCGATTATATTACAATCTCTTGTAAAATCCCGGTCTGGAAAAGAGCATCGGTTTAGTTCTTTCGTCTCTATGCCATTATGGGTCGGTGATAAATTGGTTGGAGTATTGAATATGGGGCATCAAGAGCCAGATGCTTATAAAAGAATTGAGATAAGTGACTATGAAATAGTCTCCTCACAAATTTCAATAATTCTGGATAAGATAATCCTTCAGAAACAATTGCGGGAACACAATAGATTATTAAAAGAAGCTTTGAATAAATTGAAAAGAGCTCAAAAGCAACTGATTGAAAAAGAACGTCTTGCAGCAATTGGTGAGGTTGTTATCACAGTAAACCACGAGATCAATAATCCACTAACATCAATTATAGGACTTGCTGAGATATTAGAATTGGCATTTCAAACAGGCAAACATGAGAAAGTCAGGGAAGGTCTTAGAGGTATTTTGAAGGAAGCTAACCGTATTCGGAAAGTTACACATAAATTAGCGGAAATAAGTTCATGCGAATCAAAAAAGTATGTTGGAAAGTTACGTATGATAGAACTCACCGGTTGATAGTTATAATTTATGGAAATTTTTATTTCTTAAAGCCTGTTTTACCGCTATTAAAAAAGATTATAAGTACTAATATAAATATTCACTCTACCGCCATTTTTCCAAAAATAAACATGGTAAAATGTTATCTGCTTCTAAAGGTATTATGACTTATTTGAGTATATAATGGTCAGGGGAAAAATCTTCCCGATATAGTTAAGAAATTCCGTTTCCCGTTCTATTTTGTGAATGTTTATGATTATATAAACACATTTATAAAATACAATTAATTATTGTCATAATTTACATAATAACAATATGTTATATCGTTATTCCTTTCGCTTTACCTGAAACTCATGAATGGGAAGTAAAGAAAGGATCATCTATGGCAATGTTGTTGCTTAAACGTATGTGTAAAAGAGGAGTGTATATGTCAATAGAAGTGAGTTTAGTTGGTTTAAAAAATAAAATGGTTGCTCAAACTCATAAGAGCAGAGTGATTGCCAATAATCTGGCGAATATAAACACTACGGGATTTAAGAAAGATAAAATGTTTTATGGAGTTCTCGAGCAAAATATTCAAATGAGGCTCGAAACGGATTTTTCTCAGGGAGCACTTGTTCAGACAAGTAATCCACTAGATTTTGCGATTTCAGGACGAGGATTTTTCACAGTAGAAACAGATGATGGAGAAGCATACACACGTGACGGTCACTTTACTGCGGGAACTGATGGTATATTGAGGACAAGAAATGGGAATCCGGTGTTGGGTTATGGAGGATGGATTAATATTTCAACAGATGGTATGAAAGTGGGTAAGATAACGGTAAATATGCATGGGGAAGTATTTGTGGATGATGTATTGATTGATACCTTAAGAATTGTGGATTTTGATCCATTATCCGAGTTAAAAAAATCAGGGCAAAATTTACTTGTAGCTGGAGGAAATGTTATCAGCAGAGAAAAAGATAGCTCAACGGTTTTACAAGGAAAACTTGAGAAATCCAATGTAAATCCAGCTAATGAATTGATTAATTTGATTGAACTCCAGCGTCAATTTGAAAGTGCAAAGAAGGCAATGCAAGCAATAGAAGAAGCTTTAAAAAAGGCGGCAACTCAAGTTAGCCGATTCTAATAAAATAAAAGGAGATAATTATGCTACGTTCACTTAGAACCGCTGCTCTAGGAATGGCAGCTCAGCAACTCAATATTGATACTATTGCTAATAATTTGGCAAATGTAAATACAACAGGATATAAAAAAAGTAATGTCGGGTTTCAGGACCTATTATACGAGACGATTCATTCGGGTAATATCAGTGGCAAAGATGATAAAGAAAAACCAAGTGAGATTCAAATAGGTATGGGCAATAAACCTGTTTCGACATTCAGGTCTTTTTCACAAGGGGCAATAGAGGAAACAGGAAATCCTCTGGATATTGCTATTAATGGAAAAGGCTTCTTGCAAATTTTGAAGACTGATGGAAGCTATGCATATACGCGTGATGGGTCGTTTCAGATTAATTCTAAAGGTAGTTTAGTTACTGCCGCTGGTTTATCAATATACCCTGAAATGGGAATTCCAGAGGGAATATCAGGCATTAATATCAGTCAGGATGGAGTTATTTCTGTTATAATTCAAGGGCAGCCGGACCCAGAAGAAATCGGTCAAATGGAACTGGTCACTTTTATGAATCCTGCAGGATTAAGAGCAATAGGGGGTAATTTATTTGAACAGACGGAGGCTTCTGGTCAGCCATCCTATGGATTACCAGCCGAAGAAGGTTTTGGTTCTATAGCTCAAGGCTATCTAGAAAAATCAAATGTTGATGTGGTCCAGGAAATGATCAATCTAATCGTGTCACAAAGGGCATACGAGATCAATTCCAAAGTGGTAAAGACGTCTGACGAAATACTTGCGATGACAAATAGCCTGAAAAGATAGGTATATTAATGTTTAAGAAATTAGTAATCCATTTCTTAGTAATTGCAGTATTGCTACCTGTTATATGTAGAGGAGATGAATCCTCTACAAACTTACAGATAAAAGAGATGGTTGTCTCGTATTTTGAGAGAATTTTGGATCTTCCAAGATCGGATATTCAACTAAAGTTTGTTCATTTACCAAAGGCGGAATTGATTGATAGCAATAAATACCAGTATCTGATAGAGTTTAAAAGAGTAGTTCCTCGTTTAGGGTATCAGACTTTATGGTTAAAAGTTTTTGATAATCAGGTTCTAGTAAAACAATTCCACATTATGGTCGATCTTTCGATTTATATAGATGTTGTAATAGCAACAAAGAAGTTGAAACGTGGTGAGATAGTTCAAAGAGAAAAGATATCAATAAAGCGGTTAAAATTTTCACGGGATTATGGGAACCTTATTAAAAGCATTAATTCAGCTGTAGGGTTGGCTACGAAGCAGGTAATTAGGGAAGGTGAAATCTTAAAACGATCATGGTTAAGAGAGCCTCCTGATATTCGAAGAGGTGATAAGATTAAAGTCCAAATATTATCAAGGGATTTAGTAGTTACAACTAGTGGTGAAGTTAAAGAAGACGGGCTCGTAGGAGATAAAGTCAAAATTGTTTGTGCAGCTACTGGTAAACACGTTTACGGAATTGTACAGTCTCCGCAATTAGTAACGATTCAATTAAAGTGAGAAAAAATGAGACAGATATTTTTACTAATAAGTATAATTATATTGATCTGCCATAATTTAATGGGACAATTTTTCTATAGTGAGAATCAGTCTATTTATTCTGATATAAAGGCTCACAATGTTGGGGATATTATTACAGTTCTTATTATTGAGAGTGCTAATGCGTCGCGTGAATCAAAGATAAATAGTTCATCTGGATCCAATGTTGCAACAGAGGGGGATATTAAAGGCAATCTCACGAAGTATTTGCCAATTTTCGGAGCATCAAGTGCATTATTCAGCTCTCATAGTGGTTCAGAGGACACCAAGCAAAATGATAGATTAACAGGAAAAATCACTGCAACAATCATAGAAAAAGATGACAAAGGTATGCTTAAAATCAGAGGAAGTCGTATTCTCGAAATAAATGGCGAAACTAACTTAATGGAAGTAGAAGGTTTAATACGACTTAGAGATATAAACTCTGATAATACTGTTTATTCCTATAATATTGCCGATGCAAAAATTATATATAAAAAGGGTGGATTTGCTAATAAAATTATAAAACCTGGAAGTATTCAAAGATGGACAACCTGGTTAATAGGTGTTGGATTATTAGCATTGTCCGTCTATGGAGTAGTATCTTGAGTAGATCTATAAGTAGAATGATATTCCTCTGTACGCTGTTATTATCGACATTACTTTTTTCTGCCGAGGTTAGGATAAAAGATATCGTAACTGTTGATAATGCATTAAAAAAATCGCTTGTCGGTTATGGATTGATTACTGGATTGAATGGAACAGGTGATCGAGCAACGAGTAACAGGGGACCGATTTTCACAATCCAGAGTATTAGCAATATGCTTGAAAGATTTGGAATTACCGTGCCACAAGAAAGACTTCGTACCAGGAATGTTGCAGCGGTGATGGTAACAGCGAAAACCCCGTCATTTGGTCGAGTTGGATCGAAATTTGACGTAACTGTCTCCTCTCTCGGTGATGCTACCAGTCTTGAGGGTGGCGTTCTCCTAACAACACCACTAATAAGCGTTAATGGAATTTGTTATGGTCAAGCACAGGGGGCGGTGTCTACTGGGGGATATAATATAGAGACAGATGCTGGGGAAAAGACACGGAAAAACCACTCGCTTGTAGGGAGAGTGCCAAATGGTGCTACATTGCAAAAAGTGCCAGCAAATCAAGAATTTGATTTTAGAAAACCTGTTCAGCTTATACTGATTGAACCTGACTTTGTTACTGCTAATCGGATAGCTGAGGCTATTAATACTTCTTGTAATGATAAAAATAACAAAGTAAAAATTGAAGCCGCTGCCCGTCCTATCAGTGCGGGTTTCATAGAATTAACATTTCCAAATTCAGTAAAATCTCAAGAAGGAGCAGTACTATTTATCGCCAGCATTGAAACGTTATTGGTACAACCTGACATAGAAGCTCGTGTTGTTATCAATGAAAGGACAGGTACTATCGTAGCTGGAGGAAACGTAAGGATTGGAGAAGTAATGATCTCACACGGTAATTTGATGATTCAAATTAAGCGAACGCCTATTATTTCCCAACCTACAGCGCCCTTTAGTAATGCCGGGCAAACGGTAGTAGAGTATAAAACGGAAACCATTGTGAGGGAGGGTGAAGCAAAAACTGCGGTAATAAAGCCTACAACAACAGTAACAGATCTTGCTTCAGCACTAAACGAACTTGGTATGAGACCACGAGATATCATTGCTATTTTCCAGGCAATAAAGGAAGCAGGTGCCCTGACAGCTAAATTGATTATAATGTAAGGATTCTACTTCATGAGAATTGATGCTAATACAGAAGCCGTATCTAAAAGTTCAAATCTTTTGGATTCGTCGAAAAAGGCTCAGGATATTTTTAGTAAAAAAAAGATGCGAGAGGTCAAATTACATCAAAAATGTAAAGACCTGGAGGCTATTTTCCTGACTCAATTGTTTAAGGTTATGGAAAAAACTATTCCTAATAATTCACCTGTCGGTTCTAAAAATAAGCTTGCTTCAATGATGTTCAGCTCAGTTATGGGGGATGCTCTTGCAAATCATGGTGGTATCGGATTAGCTGATATTTTCTATGAATCAGTGAAGGATAGAGATGAATTCCCAAAGCTGGATGAATTGAAAGCGAATAATTTTATAGACAATATTGGTGTATTTAGGTTATTAAATGGTAGCGAAAATGAATGAAATTTCGATTATTAGTAATAATCACGATCAGATATTTGTTTGTTTAATCGAAATCCTTACAAAGGAAGTTAATTTTTACGGACAAATGATGGACGTATTGCAAAAAAAACAGGATGCAATTGTCATCGGTGACGTTGAAAAATTGAGGAATTGTGTACAGAAGGAACAATCACTAACCGAGGATGCTTTATCACTTACAAACATTCGTAAAGATTGTGTTGCTAATTTGAGTCAAGCATATAAATTGACTGAAAGTGATCTAAAACTTAAAACGATCATAGATGTTGCACCTCCAAAGTATTCCACCAATCTTATAAACCTCAGGTATCAGTTAAAAGAAAGCATTGATCTGATAACCAGAATAAATCGAGAAAACAGTTATTTAATAAATTTTTCAATTGAGCATATTAAAGGTTTGGCACATCTCTTCTTACGAGCAGACGAAGAAAATTCCAGGATTTACGATATGGATGGAATTGTTACTTTGCAGGAAGAAAGGTGTAAAATGCTCAATTTCCAAATTTGAGGAAATCATGCCTATATCCAGTATAATTAATATAGCAAGACGGGCGCTGACAGCACATCAGTCAGCCGTAGATACAATCGCAAAAAATATTGCAAATGTCAATACAGATGGGTATAAAAGACGCAGAATAGACCTTCCAGCGCTTAATTCGAACGGGTTAAGGGATGCCGGGTTTACACAGGATAATATGGCACGTATTCGTCAGCGATTTATAGAAAACCAATTGTATTATGAAAATCAAAATCTTAGCAAATACGAGATGGATAGAATGATTATGACTCAGATTGAAAATATATTTGGAGAACCTAATGATTCAGGTCTGATTAATGTTATGTCGGAATTTTGGAATTCATGGAATGATCTTGCAAATGATCCGGAAAGCCAGTATGCCCGGACAATCGTTCATGATAAAGGAGTTGTATTAGCAAATACATTTAATCGTATTCATTCTGATTTAATTAATCTTAATCAACAAATTTGCAATGATATTCGTGAAAAAGTAACTCAAGTCAATCAAATTATCAATCAGATTAAATCCATCAATCAACAGATAAGTGCTAATTACTCAGACGATCTTATGGATCAACGAGATTTATTAGTCACTGAACTTACAAACCTTATGAATATTGATACTCGTGAGAGTGCAAATGGTGAAATTACGGTTTCAATTAATGGTCAGATTATAGTTTCAAACGATTATGTAAATGAGTTAGCAGTAAATACTTCCTTGGAGAACGGTATTTCAATAACTAATATTTATTTAAGTGAGGGGATGCGCCCAATAAATATTAATTCGGGTGAAGTAGGTAGTTTGATTGAAATAAATAATAGACAAATCCCTGACTATGTTGATAAGCTCGATACACTTGCAAGAAGCATAACAGACCAGGTAAACACTATTCATTATAAAGGCTATAATCTTGATGGAACTACTGGGAAAAATTTTTTCTCCGATAATATATCAGGTGCGAGAGATTTTAAAGTGAGCGATGATGTTTATAATGACCCTTCTATTATTGCATCTGGGGGGTCAGTGGATAAACCAGGTGATGGTTCTATAGCTCAGGATATTTTTGATATCCAATTTTATCAATTTGTGCAGGGTAGCACAGTTTTCGACTTTCATAATTCAACCGTCAGTCAGATTGGAAGTAAGGTTCAAGAATCTGAGTTCTTGAGTAGGAGCGCAGAAATGATGGTTCAAAATCTTCAAAATCAACGGGATTCTGTTTCAGGAGTATCTCTTGATGAAGAAATAACTAATCTTATCAAACATGAGCAGGCATACCAGGCTGCTGCAAGGATGGTTTCAACAGTTGATGAAATGATGCGGACTGTTCTTAATATGTTGTAAAATAATAATTTTGTGAAATAATGAGCGATTTTAAAGGAAAGAATAATAAGATAATCTACTATGCTTGTCGATTATCTTGCCACTTAGAAATTCAAATTCTATTTGGGTAGTATTAAGTGTTAGTTAAAAGAGGTGAAAGATGCGTATTACTCAATCCATTATCACGAGAAGTCTGTTGCAGAATATTAACCGAAACAAGGAGAATATAAATAAGCGACAGATTGCTATTGCAACTGGGAAGGAAATACTTCGATCCTCCAGCGATCCAGTAAAATTTTCAAGGGCATCAAGGTTTAGGAAAACAATATCAAGAAATGACCAGTATTTAAAAAATATTAATGGTGCAAAGGGATGGTTAGATACAACAACCAGTCTATTAGACAATATGTCTTCAGGGATGATTGATGCCAAAGAGATAGCCATACAGTCTGCTGATGAATCGAATAATGCCGAAATGAGAAAAATGCTTGCTGATAAAGTAGATAGTATTATTAATGATACTGTTGCTTTAGCGAATAATACTTATATGGGTAAATACTTATTTGGTGGTACAAAAACGCTTGAGGAAGAACCTTTTTCATACGATGGTGTTGACACTGTAACCTATAACGGTAATTCCAATAATATTTATCGTCGAATAGCGGAAAATTATAATATTTCAATCAATATAGCCGGTTCCCAATTAATAGATATGGATATATTTTCATCGCTTATAAGTTTAAAAAATGCTCTAAATGATGATGACACGGATGGCATTCAATCTTCTATTAATGAAATTAATTCCGCATCAGAGAAATTATTTTCTCTAACATCAGCTACAGGTTCCATTAGAAATCAGTTGACAATGACGGAGCAACGCCTTGACACTGCTAACATGAATCTACGTTCTTACCTATCTCAAACTGAAGATGTAGACCTTGCAAAAGCTATTACAGAATATAACGCTGAGGAAATGACTTACAAAGCGGCACTACAAGTCACATCGGATGCAATTCATTTAAATCTCATGGAATTTATAGGATGATTAGACAACAAAGTACAATAATTAAAGATCCATCTCAATCTGATGAGATAATAATTTTTAATGATATGAAAGTAGAACAAGAAAATACTATTGAGTTTATTTATGGTTTACCGGGATTCGAGATGCTCACAAAGTTTGTAATTAAAGATATAGAAGATTATCCGCCATTCAAGGTATTACAATCGTTAGAAGAGCCTGACATTTCCATGCTGATTTTAGATATAAGGCTATTGAAAATACGGGAACAAATAAAAATATCTTTCGGAGAATTGGAGAAAATAGAAATTTACCCTGACAGTTTGGGAGAAAACACAGAAATTTACGTTATTCTTAAAGTAAATGACAAAAAGCAGGAGCTTAGCGCAAATGTAAAAGCACCTCTGGTAATAAATACTGAGAAAAAGATCGGGGGACAGATAATTTTGGATGATGAAAACCTGTCTGTGGAATATTTATTAAAAGAAGGCTTACGGTTAACTGACACAAATTGATTATTTAATAAAAATAGAGGAGCTAGTAGTAATTTTTATCTAATAATGAAGATACATAATAATAAATTTAATCAAAGATAATTTTTGGTACAAAGTCAATAGCTCAACTATTCCCATCAGGAATCCCTATATTTAATTAAGAGAAAATCACAAATAACAAAACCCAAAATCCAAACAAATCTCAATGACCAAAATTCAAAATATAAAACAGGAAAACTTCAAAAAGAAAGTGTCTGAAACATTGAGATTTGTGCCGATCAAAGATTCTCCGAAAGGAGTCTCCGAAGGAGTCCTACGTGACCTTAGGAAAGGTATCGGTAAAATGACTGGGCTATTGAAGTGTGAAATGTTAGTCAATAAAAAATCGATAATTGCAAATCTGCCGCCTGGCGGATAAAAAATTGATGAGTACGAATCCATGGATGGAGAATGTTAGTACTGACAAGGAAGTCTAAAGAAAGTATTCGTATTGGAAATAAAATAATTATTTCTGTCCTTGAGTGTTCCTCGGGGCATGTCAAACTGGGAATTAAGGCACCGAGAGAGATACCTGTACATCGGGAAGAAATATATAATATTATTCAAGCAGAAAACCGCGCAGCAGTCGTTTCAATAGGTTTCAAGACTAAAATATTGGAGAATCTAATGAAGGGGGTGAAGTGATATGTATCGGTGGGTTACTCCAGATAGGCAAGTTATTACTTCGAAATATTTTTGGGGGCTGATTTGGAAGTATTTTTGGACAATATTACAAAAATTGTGGTATAGAAGTTTAGAAATTGCAAGACACCCCAAATATTTTAATCGGAATGATGCTCAGATTGATAAAATGAATAAATTGTGAAAAGACAGATAAAAAATTCGTTGAGTTTTATATTAAGAATTAATGCAGAATATATCTGTTCATTTTAGTGTGTCTGTAAGGTAGCTGCAATAATTTTATAAAGCCCTCTTTTTACTTGCTTTATGTGAGTGAGAGGGCAGAGCCATGTTGAGATTGGAAAATCCTTCATTTTAATGGAAAT
>DAOUYY010000079.1 GCA_030665885.1 Fidelibacterota bacterium | reverse complement strand
GTCTTGAACTTCCATTTCAGGATATCGATTTAAATGTTCTAAGATTAAGTTCATCCACCCCTCTTTGTTCTCATCAATATTCACCTTGCCGCAAGTAAGAAGAAGAAATCCGGCAATGATAAAAATAAATCCTAAATTGAGCGATTCTGAACATGACAACGTCGATTCTTTCAATGACTTACTCCTACCTATTTGGTTTACCGCATTTATTTCATACTCTCTTCACCCGCCTGCCAAAACGGAGTGGCGGGCAGGCAAACAAGAGTGTTTGTGTTACATAAATCGCTCAAGGTACAAGTAAAAAAATATCATTGATTTGAATAAATTATAAAGTACTGTTCCGGTAAAAAATCAAATTCACTTCCTAGTGAATACACAGCTTCCACCATTTCTTGTGTAATAATTTCTTTAAGAACATAATGTCCAAATATTTTACGAAAACTGAAAAGTTTACCCGGTTTATATTCTATAATGATAATCTTGCCATCTGGTTTTAGAAAACCTTTTAAATTTTTAAAATATTCCACTCGATTTAGTATATGATGAGTAACATTACGCATAAAGATAAAATCTAAACTTTTTTCAGGCAGATCTAATTTATTTTTTATTGTAAGAGTCGGTATGATATTATCCAATCCCTTTTCCTCAGCACTATTTTTAATTAATTCTAAAAATTCCGGATTTGTATCAACTGCATAAACTTTTCCTCTCTCTCCTATTATTTCAGCAAATCTTAGAGAAAAGTAACCTCCCCCGGATCCGATATCGGCAATATTTTGTCCGGGTTTCAATGCTATAGCTTCTATAATTTGATCGGGCTTGTTTTTTGGATCAGAAGCTTTTCTGTTAAACATCTCTGCTTGAAATCTTTTCACTTTTTCACCTCCAATATTAACTCAATTAAGCAATTACGTATACCATTAGGGATAAAAGAAATTTTTGCGGATTGAAACAAAGCACAGTTTAAAAATATTGTGAGCAGAGCATTTTTCCTTTTATCACTTGTTTTACGAGGGTAAACGGAACGTTTTATGTAAAATTTAGTTGTGTAATATCATAACGCCAATAACCTATCCGCCCATATTAAAGTTAATAAATTTTTATTCACTCTCAAATCATTAACAAGCAATTAATTTTACACTTTGTTGTGTGCTGGTCTTCTTTCTTCAATCTCTTTTTTGAATATCCAACAAGGAACACAGATTTTTGATTTAAGATTTTATTTCTCTAAATTCTTTTGTGCTGTTTTAACACTCTTTATCCCGAAAATTCGGGAAAATTAATTCGTCATTTTCTTTCAAGGCTGTTTGTATTTTCTTATCCGATTTGTAAAGTTTTATTCGGTTCACCTTGTGAAATAGCGACAAAATCGCTCCTGTAAAGCAGGATTTCACGGGGTGAATCAAAAATCGTTAATCCTTGTTCTTAAATCAATTATAATTTTATCAAATTTATTCCGACTTGCACATAACGATTGTGCAATAAAAGCACACCGTCTCCTTGAGTTGAGAGCAAGTCCGTTACTTCTACAATAATAAATCACTATAAGAAACCGAAATCAAATCTTTTTTAGGTATCTTAAATAATCCTATGAAAAATTGACATTGTTCAAGTAACTTCTCTTTTCCTATACATCCATCTTCATCAATAGCCTCAATTTCAACAAAAGTTCCTAATTCTTTTACAGTATCAACATGAAATTTCACATTGTCAATAAAGTATATTTCTCTTTCTTTATCAACAACCACTAAAACACCTAATGCTTTGGTTAAAATTTCTTTTAAAGAAGAACCAGGGTCTGATTTAAACAAAGTTATATTTGATTGTTTTGGACCTCCTTTATCTTCTCTGATATAATGGATTAAATGGTTCTCAATTCTTCCTTCTCTTAATTTTAATCTCCCAAAGTTCACATGAAAGTATGTATCAATTTGATGGTCAACTCCTATAAATTTAGCATTTCTTGATTTTAAGATTTCTCTAATTTTATCATGGCAATTGGATTTTGCTTTAATCTCGATGTTTATATTTTCCATATTATAATTTATCCGCTGTTATCCGGTGTATTTGGGTTCCTTTCTTTAAATCTATTTCTTCAAGCACCAAATAACCGCCTTTTTCATTAACCCACATCATTACGGATAAAATTCTTTATCTTACATTTGCCACCTGAAGAAATATCCTGAGCATATTGGTACATATCACCACCCGGAAAGCACAGGATACTGAAATTGTCTAAACTCTCATTGTTAATATAATCTGCTTTCACCGATGAGACCGTATAACCCATCCATCCAAACATATTCGTAGTAGCTTTAATACAGCCTTCATCAGCTCCTTTGTCTATATAAAGAGCTACATCAGCACTTTTACCCGGTGTCTGCGGGTTCTGGCAATGGATAACCAATAAGAGCGGTAAAAAAACGGTTAAACTGATAATCAGCCACTTATCCCTTTTCTTTTTTGCTTTCTGATTCATCTTATTCGCTGTTTTAAGCTGTATTGTACCATATACGAATCTACCAAAACTAGAACAGCATAGATAAATAAGATAACAAGATTTGATATAAAAATAGAATAACATTTTTATTTCTTTTGCATAATATAGAATATCGATCTATTCGATTTTGGATTTTTTTTAAACATATCTATCTCCTGTTGTTCATTATCAAGTTCCAAAAGAGCCCTGGACTCATTAATATATTTTTTTCGAACATCATTAATTCGCTTTTCCAGGGGACGAAAATATTCAGCCCACCAAATGTCTTCGGATATTAGAAAATGCCCAAGTAGTTTATAGCCACAGTTAGGGATATACTTAAGTTTCTTTTTTGTATTTGTAATCTCATCATGAACAACTAAGAAACCATTAGGTTTAAGAAAACGCTTCCATTTCTTGAGACCTTTTTCAAAACCAATTTTAAATATCGAGCCCTCAGACCAGATGATATCAAAACTTTCATCCGGGAAATCTAATTCGAACATTGAGCATCTTACAGTCTTAATTCGGTCCGAAAGTCCTGCCTTTTCGATCTTTCTCATAAGTTTATTTAAGAGAGCCTGGTCAATTTCCAACCCTACTATTTGTCCATTACTTAACCTTGCAAGTTCCATAGTCGGAACTCCCGAACCACAGCCAATATCAAGTATACGAGGCTTATCCAATTCAGGAAGCATTAGGTATGCTTTTCTTGTATATTTATTGAGACCTTCCCTCAGGTTGTCTTTGTATAACTCGATTGATTTTTTCATGATCGCTAAATCCCAATTAGATTTAGCCTGATTAATTCACGAGCTCATGAATCAATCAGGCTAAAAAAGCCAAAACAATTTTTCCCAATTAATCTTTATCACCTTATAAAAATTATATAAAAACCTATTACTGTTGCAAATGCTTTCAATTTATTTCTCAATCTATTCATACTCAAGTTTTAATCCAACACCCACTTCCCTAAGATTTATAACCTTGGATAATGCTATTTTTGAATTCAAATCTGTGCAATGACAAGCATGCACTTCATCAGGCTCCACCTTTTTCATATATTCCAAAGTACCTTGTAATTGTTCCTTTGAAGGATTAAGTAAATGAAATCCTCCGATTATGTCTATTATATTATCTTCCTCACAAATCTTTTTTGCATATTCTACGATATTACAAATTCCCGCATGAGAACAACTCGTAATAATCACCAAACCTATTGATGATTTATAAACCAAAGCAGAATCATCCATTAAATAGTCATCATTCTCAAAGTTGTCTTTTACAGTTTTACCAATTGATCTTTTAGCTTCAAAATCATTTTTTCTTTCCATCTCTCCAAGGAAAACAAGTTTTTCTGTTAGCCACACAGGGTCTTTACTCAGTTTAATATTGAAATGCCTGGACAACTTCTCTTCTGAAATTATAGAACCTATTTCATCCAAACCATTAATCTTCTTAGTTAAAAATGTTAAAGGATGAGCTACAATCGTGGGCTTCTTATGATTTATTTTTTCTATTATTGCTTCTGTATAGAGTTTGATTAAAGGAACTAAACCCCAGGTATGATCAAGGTGCCCATGAGAAAGGACCAAAAAATCTATGTTTAGCAAATCAATATTCATCTTTTGCGCATTTTTTATAAACACATCTGAATATCCTACATCGAATAAAATTCTCTCGCCCTCATCTTCAATAAAATAAGATACTCCCGGTTCGCCGTAGAAATACCGATCAATCAGAGTGTTATTGTCTACAAGAACTGTTAATTCCATTTTTTATCCCTCTCCCAAACAAAATTTCAAATGATTCTATCCTGATCTATTCATTAGCTTTTTGTCAACGTTTTATACGTATATACCTGCCTGCGTCCGCAGGACAGGCAGGCAAATAACAGGATTATGCTGTCAATGTATAAAAATTTTCTACAGGAACTCTCATATTGTTAATAACCCATAAGCCCTTAATTTATTTATATCTCTGCGTTCTTTGCGAACTCTGCGGTGAATAATCCAGGCTAAGATCTATTTTTTCTTCGCTACTAAAAACAATAATGGTATTTTGCCCTTTATTTCAATGTCTTTTACAATTTTATAATCATTCTCATCAATAAAATTCTTAAACGATTCAATTGACCATCTATAAAAAGATTTATAACCAAATAAACTCATTATAGATGAAATTGTTTTGCTAATAATACTTTCACCATGACAATATGTTGGAGCAATTAAGATTCCTTCATTTTTTAGGATATAGTGAATTGCTGATAGTGTACGTTCCGGTTGAATCATAATATGTAAAACATTTGATGTTATCACAATGTCAAATGAATTAGGTTTAAAATCTAACCGGTAAGCATCTTGAACAGAAAATTCAATGTTTTTTATTCCTCTATCAAATGCTTTTTCAATAGCAATATTAATCATTTCAGGTGATATATCAATTCCATATACTCTTTTAACATTAGATGCCATTTCTAATGCAATTATACCGGTACCGGTTGCTACTTCAAGAATTACAAAATTAGGTCTTAATTCTTCCTTAATATATTCTATTATTTTTGTATATGCTGGCTTTAGATATTTCATAAATGAATCATATCTGTTAGCAAAAGCATCCCAAAAATGACGTTCTTTTTCCTGTCTATTATCAGTCATATAGAAACACTTTATAAATTAAAGCTATCGCCATTGCATATAACGTTCCGCATATAACAGAAGTTTGCCAATAAGCGAAATTGGGCGAAGCATATCGAAACCTTTCGTCCGCTGTTATATGTTGTTTTGTCTGCATCTAATCGACAGTTAATGATCATTAGATAAATACTTTAAAATAAAACGTCCTCGAACTGGATCAAGTGTAACAATAAAATTTTTTAAAATGTCTCCTCCTAAAGTGCCATCCTTCTGAATAATATACTCGTTATAATCTTCATGAATAGACAGTGTTAAAGGACTGATGTTAAATTTATCTATTGTTATGGTTGCTCTCTCCAACTTTTGAATCTTCCTAAATTTGCCTCCACCTGCACCAATAGTACAGCCTAAAGATGATTTCAGTTTTGGAGAGTGAGAATCAATCTTCCCCATACCAGTAGGAGTTAAAGATGATCTATTGGCACCAGTATCAAGAAAGAAATTCATGGGATATACAGAATTGATAAAAACTTTCACAAAAGGAATCTCATACCAAAAGAAATTTCTCGTTTCGTCTCCCTCCTCGCTAACAGAGAGGGGTTCAAAACAAACTTTTTGTTGGGGGTAGTTCAAAGTCGTCTTGAATTTCGAAAGCAGTGGCCAGCCAAGGATTCCATCTATTCGAAACAAGTTAATAAATCCGAGAGGCTTGAACTTCAAATATTTGGAATCTAGAATCATCACTGAAACATTTTTAACAACTATATCTCCAATTTGGATTGATTCAATAAATCCTATTTGGAATGGAACTTTCTTGTCAGTAGCAGTACCTGCTTCCCCTTTTCCCTCGGTTATTGGATGAACGCCATATTTATGTGCCAGATCTGAGGAAATCACATTTAATCCTGCACCAGTATCCAGCCAAAAAGTTTCGGTACCTTGATTGTTGACTTCTATTTTAATGGTAGGACAACCAGAAAGACTAATTAACATTGGAACTACGGTCTTTGAATCCTTGAAACTAATATCATAAGGAGATATTTGACCGTGAGCTGTGGATAGCATTCTATCAGTTGAGTCTATTTGAATTCTCTTTTTCCGGGCGGCATTGACGAGACCTTCAAGTTGATCAAATTTTTCATGATATAAATACAATTGATACAGCGTGTTAAAAGAAAGGTCTATTCTTGTAGAGTCCCTATCGTCTTTGAACACTTTGAGTAAAGATTGCTCCGCTTCTTTTTTTCTTCCATAATAAGAATGCAGCATTCCCTCGGCTAATATAAATTCATTCGAACCAGAGTCTGGATGTTGGGAGAGTAAATCTCCTGCTTGATCGAAGTACCCATATTGAAGAAGCTTCAAAAGTGACAAAGAATCAGTTATTGTCTCGAATGATCTCCTTGTAAAGTCTGTATCCTCTACTTTACGAATTAGGTACTTCTGTGATGAACATCCAATAAAGCTAAATACCACGAGTATCACAAATAGAAACCGCTTGTACATATTACTTAATCTCCTAAATTCATTGTTATTGAGGCGAAATTGCGTATAACACTTAGTGTAAAAGTAGTGGCAGATTTCAAAGCACTTTCTTTTCAAGTTGGCATATACATTGTTAGGCGAAGTGTTCTATTTGAAATTACAAAATCTATAATCATCTTAATTCAACCCCTGATAATTTATGTTTTAATCAGGTTAATTCTTTGTGAAGTATTTCGTAGAAATTTTCTTTCGCATTTCGTTCAATCCAGGGATTATGTCCACATTTTTCTAATAAGATGAACCGAAAGTCTTTTATAATTTTAGACAGGGGACTTTTAACTCCCTCTGCCGGATGTGGGTCGTAATCACCGTGGATTGCTGCAACAGGACACTGAACTTGATTCCCAATTTTTAAAAGTTTCCCACTTTGTCTAAGTACTTTGGCTTCTTTCCAAACACTTTGAAAAATGTCGGGCTGATACTCCAATACATCGCTTTCAAAAGGCAAAGGGTCAAAGGAGTCTGCTTTAGACATTAACTTTTCGAATCGTACAAAAATATCATTTTCATTCTTGATATTGGGATTGCTCAACAATTCTTGCAAGGCATCAAGTTCAGTCCTTTCATTTTCAGTAAGCCTACTTAATCGAGTGTCCGTTATGTTTACAGCATATTTTTCTTCGAAAGGACCGCTACCAATAAGAATGAGTTTTTTTACAATCAAAGAGTACCGAGCGGCAAAAAGAAAACTTAGCCACGCCCCCCACGAATGACCAATCAATGTGATAGGAAAGTCACCGTGATTCTGCAAGATAGAATGTAATTCTTGAAGTTGTCCCTCAACGGATGATGCAGTTTGTAAAGGTTCTAAAATCCCAAAATTCTTAGATAGTTCCCTTGCTACCGGTGCCATTTCACCCGGGGCACCAGGACCACCATGAATAAGAGCAATACTGAAAGGTTTGTTTCCGTATATTCCTGGATTATTCATATTTAATATCAAAGTTTATTGATTCATTTTCTGGCAATTTCACATAACGGTTAGTATATGAAAAGTAGGCGATTTCGGAGCACTTCTCTTTCAAATTACGATGAAGTTGAAATGAGCTGCAATCCTTGATTTTACTACTATTCCGCCTATTTTTTATATACATTGTTGTAATACATTTTTAATATTTCATAGATATGATCCGTTACCTGTTGGGTATTTTCTTTGGTAAAACACAAGGCCGGTTTGGTTTTGAGAACACTATCAAAAGGACCGTCTGTACTAATAAGTATGTGCTGATTTCTAAGCTCATTTTTAATGTGATGCGCCAAATTGGTGTCATGCTCCTTGCTGTAACGGTTTTTAACTATTTCTACTCCGATAAATAAACCGGAGCCTCTCACATCACCAATACAGGGAAATTCTTTTTGAAGGTCGATAAAAAGCGACTTGTAGAAGTTACCTACCTCTTTAGCATTTTCCTGTAAATTTTCTTCTTCAATAACATTTAATACGGACAATCCGATGGCACAGGATACAGGATTCCCGCCAAATGAACTGAAAAACTCCACTCCTTTACTGAACGATTCGGCTATTTCCTGTGTAGTTATTACCGCCCCCATAGGATGACCGTTCCCCATGGGTTTTCCTACAATTACAATATTGGGCACAACTTCCTGAGCTTCAAACCCCCAGAAATAATCGCCGAGACGCCCAAAACCGGTTTGCACTTCGTCACTAATGCAAACTCCTCCCTGCTTTCTTATTTCAGGATATATTTCTTTCAAATACCCCTTAGCCAGCGGAACTTGACCTGCACAACCTACTATGGGCTCGCTGATGAATGCCGCAATTGGTGCATCAGAAGCTTTTATTTGCTCAATGGCTTCCCGTGCGTACATTTTTCCGGCACTACCATCATTGGTAGTATATTTTCCTCTATACGTATCGGGAATGGCAGCTTTAATGATGTATTCTTTTTGGCCCTGCCCGACTTTGTTGCTGAACTTATAATCACTAATATCTATATCGGTTTGGGTGTGACCGTGATAGCCGTGTTCCATGACCATAATGTTTTTGTGTCCGGTGTGCATTCGGGCTATTCGTATGGCTAAATCACTTGCTGCACTTCCTGAATTAACGAAAAAAACTTTGTTAAGCGAATCAGGGAATTTGGACAATAGCTTATTGGCATATTCGGGCAATAAATCGTAGAGATACCTTGTGTTGGTATTGAGTTTGTCCATTTGTCTTTGCCCTGCTTCTACAACTTTGGGATGAGAATGCCCGACATGAGGAATATTGTTGTAGGCATCCAAGTAAGTGTTGCCATAGGCGTCATACATATACTGGAAAGCCGACCTGACCATATATATCGGCTTTGAATAAGTCAAAGAAAGTACAGTACTAATTACTTTGTGTCTTTCTCTTATCATTTCGTCAGTTGATTTGGCCTGCAAAGCAGATAAACCTATTGCCGAGCGAAAACTGTTTTCTGCCGCTATCGGGTTGATGCTTAACCAATGATAGAGCATTTTCCATGCCTGTTTTCCACTTACCAAAGCATAACTATTATCCGGATTTTCTTTTTTTGAATGTGCAGAATTACAAACACTTATATTAAGCCGAGCCGCTATCAGGTAGTATAAAACAGTTACCTCCTTTTCTTCAATTGGCAATATCTCGTGGTATGATTTCAGAATTACAGATGCCCACTCCAAAGGATTTTCCTTGTCAAAGCATGCATAGGCTATGGCAACGGCCAATTCATTAATAAGCGGAGAGTACGCCAGGTCACCGAAATCAATAATGCCCGATACTTCTCCGTTATTCACCAAAACATTCCACTCGTTGGCATCATTATGAATAATAGTTTTTCTTAGCTCAGGTAGTACCGGGAAAACATTTTCTTCAAACTGTTGAAAAAAGTAGCTTACTGTGCTACGGTTTTTCGCATTAGTGATATCCTTTATGTATTTCTTATTCAAATGAAGATACTGAATGCCCCATTCCCATTGTTTTGCCTTAATGGTGTAGTTGTTAAACGATTGAAGTTTCATATCCATTTGGGCAAGAAAGACCCCCAAAGATTGAAATAAGGTTTTTGAGTGTGTTACGTCTCCTAAACATTGCCCTTCAAGAAAAGAGAGCATTCTACATATTGTTTCTTTCCCCTCTATTTCAAGGACTTTAATCAGTGAACCATCTTTAAACGGATCCGGTTTGGGAAACTGATTGTTTTTACTGCTATGCAGAAACAAAAGCGTTTCATTCTCCGCTTCCACCAAGGCAATAGATTTTGTGTTTTTAGGGTATGTTTTAAAAATATATTTTCCACCTTCAGTTTTGATTAGATAATTTGCATTATCATAGCCATTGAGTTTTTTTATCTCAATCTCGTGGAAACCAAATTGTTTTTGTAAAAGTTTGTTCATATTTAAATGTATTACAACGTTAGTGTATATCTAAGAGTAGACATA
>DAOUYY010000106.1 GCA_030665885.1 Fidelibacterota bacterium | reverse complement strand
TATATCATAATGTGCGAGATTCTTCACATCCGAGATATAGACGTTGTCACCAATTTGGCAGTCCCTAATACAGCAATTATATAATCCGCACAATTTTACTATTCCATTACCAACATCAATAGACTTATCAAAAACACCTATCCTGATTTTTCCTCCAAAACTGACATTGCGAACTCGATCACGTGTAAACCCATCCTTAACCAGAACTGTATCCCAATTTTCAGCGCTACAACCCTGTTTTTCAAGAACCTCAATTTCTAAATTGTTTAGTATTCTGTAATCCATCACTGTTATCCTACTGATAATTATGGTAAAGTGTCTAATGCAATTTTTTCAATATCTTTGAAGTATTTGATTGTTTCAACCTTTAGCTCCATTGTCGCTTCATCATCACACGCTATTATCGCATGCTGATGAAACTGAAGTATAGAAACTGTCCACATGTGATTAACTCCTTCATTTACAACTTGCTTTAATGCTCGCGCTTTTTTATAACCATTAATAATAACGAGGACTTCACGCGCATCCATAATCGTTCCAACGCCAACAGTAAGGGCAGTCTTTGGTACTTTGTGAAGATCGTTGTTAAAGAATCGGGAATTAGCAAGTATAGTATCGTAACAGAGGGTTTTAACGCGAGTCCTCGATGACAGCGATGAGCCAGGTTCATTAAAAGCTATATGACCATCAGGACCAATTCCACCAAGAAAAAGATCAATACCTCCAATATCTTTTATTTTCTCTTCATATTCCAGGCATTCTTTCTCAAGGTCTGGAGCATTACCATCGAGAATATTGATATTTTCTTTTGGTATATCGATGTGGTCAAAGAAGTTTTTCAACATGAAATAGTGATAACTCTGGGAGTGATCTTCTGGAATACCAACATATTCGTCCATGTTAAACGTAATAACATTCTTGAAAGATATACTTCCTGCTTCATATAGCTTTATAAGTTCCTTATAGGTTCCAAGAGGTGAAGAACCAGTAGGAAGTCCCAATACAAATGGCTCTTCTGGTGTCGGGTTTGCTTTTTTTATTTTATTGACAACATAATCAGCAACCCATTTGCTCAAAGTCTCATAGTTTTTGTGAATTACTATTCTCATTGTCTTTCTACTCCTTTTGTTGTGACATTCCAATTACATTTAAAACAATAAATATTTTCGACCAATAATACTTAATAAATTGACAAATCTCAAGAAGAAATCAACCAATTTTACTAAAAAAACCAAATAGTTACTGAGGGTATAGCCCTTTATGCCTATATTAAGTCGTATATATATAAACTGGAAATATTAAAAACCCCGAATCCCTCAAGGCTTTTAATTTAACAGTTCTGGTATGAGCTTTCTCCTGCCCGGCACCCGCCTGCCGCCCGCCTGCCGGACGGGCAGGTCGGGCAGGGCAGACAGGCATACCGAATTCCTGCTCTTCAATTCTTATGAGTTTTTCTTACAGTACGAGTAAGCTAGTATCAGAATAGCTTAAACTTAATATTTGTCTAGTTCGATGATTTCGTTATTTCGTATAAGCGATGTTAGCAATATCAAGAATTGTAAAAAAATTGCATAAAAATTGTTGCATAATGTTGCATAACGTGTTAAAATAGCAACAAGTCAGAAAGGAGGATTTCATTATGACTACTGCGGTGCGAGTCTCTGACAAATTGGTTAGAGAAGCAAGATTATTTAGCAAAGTGGATAATAGATCTGTAACAGGTCAGATAGAGCATTGGGCAAGAATTGGGAAGTGTATTGAAGAAAACCCTGATTTAACTTACATCTTGATAAAAGAAATTTTAACTGGACTGGAAGAATTAGATCAAGGTATATCTTCAGAATATAAATTCGGTTAGTGGTTTATGAAAATCAAACAATCTCGTTCCTTTGAAAGAAAAGTCAAGAGGTTCAAAAAACAAGAGAAAAAGATATTAGATAAAGAAGTCAGAAAAATATTTAACAATCCTACAATCAGGCAGGAAAAAAAAGGCGAACTTCGCGGGGTTTTTGTCCACAAGTTTAAAATCCATACTTTACAGTACCTTTTGTCATACCGATTAATTGGCGATGATCTCGAATTAATAATGATTGGTCCTCACGAAAATTACTACAGGGATCTTAAAACGTATATGAAGGGCAGAGAGTAGATAACGACTCATGTTTGTATTTTTCCTTAGGTTCCCGGACTGAAAATGGAAATTAATATATGTATTTAGTATTTGATACCGAGACAACTGGTCTTCCCAAAAATTATAATGCCCCTGTTTCAAGGTTAAGTAATTGGCCTCGAATTGTTCAAATTGCTTGGAAAAGATTTGATAAGTCAGGTAATGAACTTGAGAGTAAAAATCATATTATTAAACCGGATGGTTTCTCTATTCCATATAAGGCAACAAGAATACATGGTATCAGTACTGAATTTGCAATACAAAATGGAGTAGATATTAAAATAGCTCTTGATAATCTTTCAAATTCTATCACTCTTTCAAAATTACTAGTAGCTCATAATATAAATTTTGATGAAAAGATTGTCGGCGCTGAATTTCTGAGATTAGGACTTGAAAATCCACTAAATAATATTAAAAAAATATGTTTAATGAAATCTTCAACTGAATATTGTAAGATACATGGACCGTATGGATATAAATGGCCTTCATTAACTGAATTACATTATAAAATATTTAGAACTGATTTTAAAGAAGCTCACAATGCAGAAATGGATGTTGAGGCATGTGCTAACTGTTTTTTCAAATTAATAGAATTAGGAGTATTAAAATCATAATAGTTCAACCCACTAAAAACACGAAATTCACGAAAAAGTAAGGAAAGGATTGACAGAATTAATCTATAAAAAAGAAAGTTATGCTATATTAGGGGCATGTTTCAATATATATAAAACTATGGGTTGTGGTTTTCTTGAATCTGTTTATCAAGAATGTTTAGAGATTGAGTTTGAATATCAAGAGATACCCTTTTTAAGTCAAAAAGAATTAAAACTTACTTATCGAGATACAGAACTTAAACAAACATACAGACCTGATTTTATTTGTTTTGATAAAATCATTATAGAACTTAAAGCAATTTCAAAATTAATTAAGGATAATGAGGCACAGGTTATTAACTATTTGAATGCGACTGGATTAAAGCTTGGGATTCTCGTCAATTTTGGTCATTATCCTAAATTAGAATACAAAAGGATAGTCTTATGAGTAATATTATCTTTAAATATTTAGTGTTTTTTAGTGTGTTCTGTGGGCTGAACTATTACTTAAAACCTATTTAGTTCATGATTTCATTGTCTAATTGTCTAAATTATAATGAATTGATACTGTATAACCCGCTCATGAACACGGACAGAAACGCTGTCCATCAATTCCATATTTGAATGTTTGGTGGAATCACATCATTCGGGAAAGTAACTCTTGACGTTTCTGTCGGTTATGCGCCAGTCGCTGTTTGTTTAAAATTTAATTAATATTATCATCGAGATAGGATTAAATGAATATGTTCAGCAAAGCAATTGTTCGTGTTCCTTGTAAGAATATAATGAAAGGCATTACTTCAGCTAATTTAGGAAGTCCCGATTATCATCTTGCAATCAGTCAGCATAGAGAATATGTTAATGCTCTGAAAAAGTGTGGACTTGACATTACAATATTAGAAGCAGATGATGATTATCCTGATTCGACTTTCGTTGAAGATACAGCTTTATTAACTCCTCATTGTGCCATTATTACCAATCCTGGCGCTAAAACACGTAAGGGCGAAATTATAGAGATAAAAGAAGTTCTAAGCGGATTTTATTCAAAAATTGAAAACATTATTGAGCCTGGTACTGTTGATGCAGGTGATATAATGATGGTTGGGTCCCACTTCTTTATAGGATTATCTAAAAGAACTAATATTGAAGGCGCCAGACAAGTTATTTCCATATTGAACAGATATGAAATGACAGGTTCTATAGTCAGTTTTAAAAAAGTATTGCATCTTAAGTCGGGAGTCGCATACTTGGAGAATAATAATTTGGTTGCCAGTGGTGAATTTATCGGCAAACCAGAATTCCAAAAGTATAATATTTTGAATATAGAAGAAGATGAGAGCTATGCAACCAATTGTGTTTGTATAAATGGGATTGTATTAATACCCAAAGGATATCCTAAGTCGAAAAGTACAATTGAAGGAGCAGGTTATTCAACTATAGAATTAGATGTATCAGAATTTAGAAAGTTGGATGGCGGTTTAAGTTGTCTTTCATTGAGGTTTTAATAGTTGATTTTAAAAACTGATATAAGAAATTGATATATCAGGTTAATTGAACAGACATCAACGACATTATCATCTACTTTTACGAGGGAATATCAACAAATGGGCAGAAAGTTCCTGCATAATTCAAAACCTACCTGAGTAGCAGCATTTTCTGTCTGGCGGTTTTTCCATTCTGCCTGAGAACAATAAAATATACACCGCTACTTGTCCAATGCCCTTTATCATTTTTTCCATCCCATTGGAATAAATGCAGACCCGGCTCATAATTTTCAAATGTGAAAGACTTAATCTCCTGACCTAAAATATTATAGATTATAAGTGACGGTCGTTTCTCAGAAATAAGCCGAATTCTTATTGTTGTATAAGATTGCTCTGATATTACGAAAGGATTTTGAACTACCGGCAAAACAGATAACTTTTCTTCAGCTGAATGAATTTCTCCCTCGTAGGTAAAATTCATCTTGAGAGTATCTACATTGTTACAAAAAAATACCGGAATAACACATTCTGTTACAGCCTTCCTGTCCAAAAAGGCATCAACATAAACTGTATCTTCGTATGGTACAATCCCACTTGAAGGATAGAAAGCCAGAAATGAAGAGTTCGTCAAAAATTTAAAACTCGCTTCATCCAATCCTATATTAAAGACTTTAAGCAATATTTTACCTATTTCGTCATTAAAAAAAGGATCAAATGGAAATAGAACTGCTTGTGGTCTTTCATAATTTCTTTCCAGAACCGATATAAAAACAGAGTCATCACCGCCATTCGAAGTTATTGGTACAGATAATTCGTAAATCCCCGGAGATAAATTTTTACGGTCTATCGAAACTATAACTTTATCTCTCTCATCTAAAGTTAAACCTTCTTTCGGCTCAATATCCAACCAATTGGGATAATCATTATCTATAATCCAGGAAAGCATTTCCGTACCCGAGTTTCTAATCTCAAAACTTAAGTGATATTCGTTATTCCAGAAATATAGAGAATCAGGTTCTATTACAAGTTCAGCAGGTGTAACAACAGGCTTTTGAATTATTGCCCTTATAAGCCAATCACCTGTAAGAGTAGTATCATTAGTTGTTGTAAATTCAGATAAATCACGGAACCCCATACCAACATTCAAATACGCTCTCCCCTGCCCTTCTTCAGTATGGCTATAACCTAGTGAATTGTCACTACTTGAAACCGACATTGCAAAGGAAGTGATGAACTCAGGTAAAATATCCTCATCAAAATCAAAGCGAGTCCATGTTCCTGCGTTTGGAATAATGTTATTATAAACTTCAATAGGAGAACTGTATAAAGATGCATAAACTCTAACCGTAACAGGTGAATTATGATTTACATTGAACTTAATTGCAGCTAATCTGGAATTATCAGATGGTAATGTAAATTTTTCAGCAGCTTCGTAATTACTTAAATCTATATAAAAACTTATCGAATCTCCATCATAAGCAATTTCCTCTTCTTCATAACCACCTTTTCCAGAGGCATTATAAGTAAAATCGGTTGTCCCGGGGCTGGACTTTATCGAAGTGCTGAAAGGAACAAATGTTATTTTACCGTAAGAATTTCCAAATAGCGAATCTGCAAAATTAAATGGATTAGGACATGGAGAGAAAATCGTTATTTCTGGAAAAGAAAAATGTTTTAATACTGCGATGCCAAATTGACTATCTATATCATGTGTCATTTCAAAAGAAATATCTTTCCCAGAGTAAAATTGTATATATTCCGCTGCCGCATCATATAATTCATCAGAGATGTCTTCTCCTTGAGTAAAATTTGCACTAAAATGTTTAGAAGATATCTCCGGAATTACAGCATCGGCATATCCATACTTTCCACCTTCTAAACCGGAATCATTAATCATATTTGCAATAAACCAATCTCTTAACAGATCCTCTTTTTTAATTGTTGTATAGCCAGAATTTCCAAGCACTTCTTCATAGCTTTGTAAAGAATTTGCTTTTTCTTCAACAATTGGTTTAATCATCCCTATTCCGAACCGCTTATAGAAGTAGAAAGTCCATAAACCGACTTTTGCATAATCGGTAATACTATCATCAAAATTATTTAGTGGTCGATTGGTATCGTGTAAAAATGGGGCAAAAGATCGAACTGGAAAGCCAAGAATACGCGGAGCCAGTTCAGAAAGTCCCTCATTTAACCATGTATCTTCATCCGTATCATAATTATAATGGATTAAATGTTGAAGCTCATGTGCAACAACACTGAGAGTAGATTTATCATTAGTGTTTGCCGGATTTGTATCAATGTAGATTATATCGCTGTAATTTCCTTTACTTTTATTTTGATCAAGTGGGTCAAAATACCCAGCGACATAAGTTTCATCACCCGGTTCATATCCATCTCTTACATCAATCAGCAAAACAAACAGTTTTCCATTTTTATCTATATCAGGTAGTTCTCCAAATATCTCTATCTCATTAGTAAGAATACCCTTGTGAGGATTAACAGAACCGGATGGAGTTTCGTAGAGCATCGCGTCTTTGACATTTACTATATCAGATGAATCAACTCTATTTTCATCAAATTCTTTAACTTCAACATATATTACAATTTTATCATTCTTAAACTTTTTATAAAAACTGACCTCTTCCAAAGACACAGGTGAAGCGTATAAATCATCACGTATAAAAAATGTAGTATCACCTTTTACTGGTTTTGTTAGCAATTTAACTGAAATTATTTCGGGTATTTTACCCCACAAACGTGGAGTGCCGCAAATTGGAACAGGATTTTTTTCTGTTGATGTGGATAGATTGTTTGCAAAAACGCAATCAAAAAAGACAACTACTATCGTAGTAAAAAAAACAAGGCATCTTTTCATTATTTATCAGGTATAGAATGTCGCTCTATAACAGCATCTCTATTCATCAGGTCCCGGACTGCTTGACGTGGATCTTTATTCTCAAATAGGACTTTATATATCTCCTCAGAAATTGGCATAACAACACTGTACTTTTCTATCATTTGATGTACAGTTCTACAAGTATGTACTCCCTCGGCAATCATCGTCATTCCGTCAAGGACTTCTTTTAATTTTCGCCCTTTCCCAATTTCTTCTCCCACATAACGATTACGACTGTGCTTACTATTACATGTTACTATTAAATCACCCACTCCGCTTAACCCGGCAAACGTTTCCTCCCGTGCGCCGAGTTTTAAACCCATCCGAGTAATTTCAGCCAAGCCCCTTGTCATTAGTGCAGCTTTGGTATTATCTCCAAGTCCCATACCATCACATATACCCGAAGCAATTGCAATAATGTTTTTAACCGCACCACCGAGTTCAACCCCAATTATATCAGTATTTATATATACTCTAAAATTAGGGGACATAAATATTTTCTGAACTAATTCAGCAGTTTCCATACTTTTTGATGCCGCAACCACAGCGGTTGGTATTTCGCGGGAGACTTCTTCGGCATGACTCGGTCCGTGCAGTGTCACAATTTTTTCTTCAGGATGATCCAAAACTTCGGATATTACTTGACTCATTCTTTTTAGAGTATCTTCTTCAACCCCTTTGGAAAGATTCACAAATATTATATCCTTTCTCACTTTCTCCTTAAGATTATTAAGAAGTGCCCTGACCGCATGAGATGGTACCGCAATAATTATTATTGAGGCACCAGAAATTACATCATCCAAATTATGTGAAATTGGAATCTCGTGAGGAATTGGAATTCCCCTCAAAAGAGGGTTCTTCCGAGTACGATTCATTAATGCCACATTTTCAGGAAAATACTCCCACAGAGCCACTCTATAACCTTTTTTAAATAGATGAATGGCAATTGTCGTGCCCCAGCTACCGGCTCCCAGCACTGCCATTTTAGAAATTTTACTTTCCTTAATATTCACTAATAAACTTTCATATTAAAATTTATTTAGTTATTTCCCCTACACAAATAGGTATTTCACCCCAGTCTTTTAATTCATGAAAAAATTCATCAGCGTAATCCGGATCGACAACCAAAATTAGTCCTATACCTAAATTGAATACCTTTCTCATTTCTCCAACAGCAATTTTTCCCAGATCCTGTATAAATTTAAAAATTGGAAACCACTCCCACGCA
>DAOUYY010000084.1 GCA_030665885.1 Fidelibacterota bacterium | reverse complement strand
AGAGAGGTTATAGATAGAATACACCGGGTGAAAACGTCTGGAAGAACCGTTACGCTCAAGATCAAGTACCACGATTTTATAATTAAAACGCGGTGTAAAAGCCTTAAGCACGATGTTTCCTCCTGTGATGAGCTTTTTGGTGTTGCGAGGAATTTGTTAGATTCGTCTGATCTTCCTGATAAGGCGATTCGCTTGCTTGGTATTTCCATTTCTAATTTAAACATTGCTAAACCACAGATGGATGGTGGTGATCAACTCACATTGGAATTTTAGTTCGGTTCCCACTACGAGTGAGTTCGTACCGGAACTTTAATTCAATACAGGTTCGCTTTTTACTGAACATTGTGGTGTCGGACAGTCCTGTCCGATATTGCTTTTTTAAGATTAAAGAAGAAACCATAAATAATTTACTGGAATAAATGACTGTCTTTTATTAAACCTCTTGATTCAATTGCGGACTGGACAGTCCGCCGTCACAGTGGTAGTTATGGCATTGAACAGTTCGCTAGTTGGCGGATTCGACATGTTTTCATAGAAAACAGAATAAAACAATCAGTATTTTTATCATATATAGTCTTTTTTATTGAACCTTACGGTTCGACTACGAACTCGACAGTTCGTAGCTACATTCGAGTCCTTTACTTTATCTTTTTAATTCAGGATTATTAATTATAGACTTAACACAAGGTTTGAACTGAATTTTATTGCAGCAAAATGAGTTTTTATAACAAGTGTGATTAATATTGTAGAACAAAAAAGAAAGATATATTGTAAATAAGTGTAATAATCACGGGATCAAATTTTTGTGAGTCCCTGGGAGTTCCCCGCCAGCCCTCCACCGATTTTATCGATGTCGGGAGTGAACTGGGAACCCCGAACCGATTCACCCATTTTGTGAGTTATTGTGGATTTTCTTTATACAAACTTTACGACCGAAGCCTATTTTGTAATATTTTTCACAATATCTTACCGATTGATGGTCGGGAAATTCCTCAATCAGTAAAACTTTATAAGGTTTCTTAGATTTGGTTGATCGCACTTTGCCTGAATTATGTTCTTCTAGTCTTCGGTAAGGGTCCAATGACATACCGACATAATACCAGTCTTCGATTTCGGATTTTAATATATAAACAAAATAAGAAATGTGGGCCCCCGGGGATTCGAACCCCGAACCTACGGATTATGGGTCCGGTGCTCTAACCGTTGAGCTAGAGGCCCCTTTTCAGAAAGCATGTAAAATTATTTCTAATAACTGTTTTTTACAAGAAAAAATGCGATTTTGAAGTACAGTTTTAATCTCTTTGAAAAAGCCATTTTGTTAGCTTGATAAATTCGTCAACTGTCAAGGTTTCAGCGCGTCTATTTAAATCTATTGGACAGTTTATTTTACCTTTATTAATTAATTCACTAAGCGAATTTTTCAAGGTTTTACGGCGTTTATTAAATGCTGTTTTTATAGTTTTTAGAAGCCCTTTTTGGAAATCAATATTATCTTTCTGTGTTTTTATATGTATGGAAATAACAGAAGAAACGACTTTCGGGATAGGTCGGAACACATTGGGTGAAACTTGGAATTCCATTTTAGGAGAACCATAATAATTTGAAAGAACTGATAATATTCCGTAATCTTTATTGTCAGGTTTTGCACAGATGCGTTGAGCAATCTCTTTTTGGACTAAAAATATTACATCCTTGATATGAGCGGAATTTTCAAAGATTTTAAACAGGAGTGGACTGGTGATATTATATGGAATATTTCCAACAATCCTTACTTTTTGATTTAACTGAAATAATTGTGAATAATCGAAGGTTAATACATCTGCCTGATGTATTGTTAAGTTTATCTTATTGGGAAATTTATCTTTTAATGCTGGAATTAAGTCACTATCAATTTCAAATGCATGAATAGTTGCTTTGCTGTCTAGTAAAAATTGCGTTAAAGCACCCTTACCTGCGCCAACTTCAATAATTGTATCTCCTGGCTTGGGATCAATTGTCCTGACGATTTTTCGTAGGATATTCGGGTCAATTAAGAAATTCTGTCCCCAACGTTTTTTGGGATATATATTCATTGTTATAAATTAAAGAATCTACGGGCAGTTTGGGTAGTTTTTGAAGTCACATCATCTATAGAACATTCTTTCAGTTCGGCAATTTTTTGAGCAATTAGTGGAATGTTCGCTGGTTCATTTGTTTGTCCTCTTTTGCTCAAAGGAGAAAGAAAAGGGGAGTCGGTTTCGAGCATTAATCGATCAAATGGAATAACTTCAACTGCTTTTTCTGTTTTTTTGCTTCCATAAGTTACGCTGCCAGTAAAAGAAATATGAAGTCCAAGTTGGAGCATTTCACTTGCGTAATCTTCATTGCTGGAGTAACAATGTAAAACACCATTATAATAATTATATTTGGTAAGAATATCTTTAATGTCTTTATCAGCTCGTCGGTTATGAATGATTATTGGTAGTAGTAGATTTCTAGCTATTTCTATTTGCTTGGAGAAGAATGCAATTTGGATTTCTTTAGGAGTATAATTTCTGTAATAATCTAATCCAATTTCACCGATAGCAACGACCTTATTGTGTTTTGTAAATTCTATAAGTTCTTTTTGCCAACCGGATTTTGCTGTTTCAGTGTCATGTGGATGTATACCAACTGTTGCAAAAACGTTCGAATATTGTTCTGCTAAAAGGATTGCTTTTTTAGATGATGAAATATCAGTGCCAACACAAATCAGTTGTTTTACGCAAGTATCCAAGGCTCGCTGAATGATGTTCTCAACTCGTTCGTAAAGTGGAGAATAGTTTAGATGACAGTGAGTGTCGATGTACATCACATTACAAGGTTTAAATTAAATAAAGAGATCTCTATGAGAGAAGTTTTAAAATGAAAATTTAAGGAACACTTCTTTTTACTGGATTTAAAATTTTCGATTTACTTTTAGCTAATAAAAGATCCAGGTCCTAAGTCATCAAATGTTGTTAATAAAGTTAGGTTTTCACCCTTTTCTGCAGTAAGTAACATACCCTGGCTTTCAGTACCGCGGATTTTCACTGGCTGTAAGTTTGCAACGATGATGACTGTTTTTCCAATCAAGACTTCCGGGTTGTAATATTGAGCGATACCTGCTACAATTTGGCGTTTTTCTTCTCCTGTATCTATTGATAACTTCAGGAGTTTATCAGTTTTCGGAACCCGCTCTGCAGCAAGCACTTTTGCAGTAATTAGTTTTACTTTTGAAAAATCATCAATGGAAATCAATTCTTCCCCTTTATTTTCTACTTCTTTCATAATCTCTATTTTCCTAATAATTCTTGGAAATAGAATTGGTAGTTCGCCTAATTTTTCACCGGATTTTAATGTTCCCCATTCAAAAGAGTTTTTCTGGTTATCAGCAGTTGGAAATGCCTTTAAAAGTGTTGAGATTTTTTCAGGCATTATCGGGTGAAGAAGCAAGGCAGCTATTCTGAGTCCCTCTGCGGCTGTATAAAGAACGGTTCCCGCTTCTTGTTTATTTTGTTTTACTAAATGCCAGGGCTGGCGAAGTTCCATATATTTATTTATTGATCGAATAAAAATGATTATTGTCTCAACTGCGTCATTAAGATGCAGATTATCAATTAGATTATGAACCTTTTCAGGGAGAGTTTTCGCGTTATCTATTATTTTCAGTTCTTCTTTTCCCTTAATAAGAATTTTAGGAACGACTGAATTAAAATTTTTCCTTATTAATGTTACAATTCTGCTGACTAAATTACCAAAATCATTAGCAAGTTCTGAATTATATCTTTTTATAAAAATATCTTCACTAAAGTTGGAATCCTGTCCAAGAGTCATTTCTCTAATGAGGAAGTATCGAACTGAATCGACACCATAGGAATCAATTAAATCAAGTGGTTTTACAATATTTTTTAGTGATTTGGACATTTTTGTTTCGTCAACCATCCACCAGCCATGAGCAAAGATTGTTTTCGGCATTGGAATTCCGATTGCCCTCATCATTGTAGGCCAATAGACACAATGTGTAGTAACAATATCTTTACCGATAAGATGATAATTTGCGGGCCACCATTTATTGAATCTTTCTTCGTCCTGTTTGTATCCGATAGCAGTGATATAGTTAAGGAGTGCATCGAACCAGACATAAGTTACATAATTGCTGTCAAATGGTAATTCGATACCCCATTTTAACCGTAATTTAGGTCGTGAAATACAAAGGTCACCGAGTTTATTCTTTAGAAATCCCAGAACTTCATTTTTTCTGCTTTTAGGTTGGATGAATTCAGGGTGTGTTTTAATGTACTCGATTAACCAATCCTGATATTTACTCATGCGAAAGAAATAATTTTTTTCCTTGATATATTCGGGCTCTTTTAAATGTTGAGGACATTTACCATCAACGAGTTCCTTTGTTGTGTAGAATCGTTCACAGCCGACACAATAGTATCCACCATATTCATGTTCATATATTTTACCTTTGTCATAAAGGTCTTGAAGTACTTCCTGGACAACTTTTTCATGGAAACCATCGGTAGTACGAATAAAAAAGTCGTTGGTAATTTCTAATTTCTCCCAGGCTTTTTTGAAATAAACAACCATTTTGTTGCAGTGAGTCTGAGGATCAATGCCTGCTCTTTCAGCAGCCTGTTGAACTTTTTGCCCATGTTCATCTACACCGGTCAGGAAAAATGTCTCATCACCCTTTTCCCTGTGAAACCTTGCAAGTACGTCAGCTAATATTGTAGTATATGCATGACCAATATGTGGTTTGTCATTAACATAATAAATTGGTGTAGTAATATAGAAGTAGTTGCTTTCCGCCATGATTATAAAGTAGGTTTATTTAAAATTTATTTTAGAACTTTTATCTTGTTGTCGAAATCCTGAAGATGGAATTCCTCCAATTGATCCTCATCAAATTTTATAGTGACTGTCTTTTGGAAGATATCTATCTTTTCGATGGTTCCTGTTTTATCTTCATGTTGAACTCTAGAACCATAAGCGGGATAGTTCTTCAAGAATTCTGAATATGTGTCATGCTCGTACCTGAAGCAGCACTTTAATTTTCCACAGCAACCTGAGATTTTAGAAGGATTCATTGGGAGATTCTGTTCTTTTACCAGTTGTGTGCTGATAGGTTCAAAATCGTCAAGCCAATCAGTACAACATAATGGCTTTCCGCAATGACCTATACCTCCTGTTCTCTTCAGCTCTTCACGCGTGCTTATTTGTCGCATCTCAATTCGGGTTTTGTATTCTGCAGCAAGAATTTTTACAAGTTCACGGAAATCAATACGATCTTCGGCAGTAAAATAAAATGTTATTTTTTTTCTATCGAGTCGGTATTCCACATCTACAAGTCTCATGGGAAGATTGAGTTCTTTAATTTTTCTTTTACAGAATTTAAAAGAGGGTTTTTCTTTAATCCTGTTTTCACTATTTCGAATTAGATCATTATTCGTAGCTTTTCTAAGGATTGGAAGGATACTTTCATCATCAGAATGTGGTTTTTTACCTGGATTTTCTGCAATTACCATTCCGATATCTTCACCTCTTTCAGCTTCAACGACCATACGGTTGTTTTCTTTGATAGGAAATTCCATTGAATTGCGGAAATATTCGCGTCGCGAACCTTTAAATTTTAACTTTATCAAGGTATTTTTGTTATCATTCATTTATTTATTCTTTCCTGGATTAATAGCGTCACGTATCTTGAAGAACATATTTAATAAAGCGAGGTTAATATATACATTGTGCTTTATGAAATCAATACAATTTTCGACGGAAGTATTCATCTTAAAACCATTAAAATCGGGAAAAGCTTTAACAAATTTTGAAATCTCTGTTTTAAGGTCAGAGTGAGTAAGTTCTGTGTCAGGACAGCCAATTTTTAAAGCAGCAGCGTCTCTAAACCAAAATGAGAGCGATAACATAAGTTGGGTAAAATTTTCTGGTTCCTGCTTATAAAGTATAGAAAGTGTTTCGACAAGTTTATAGATTTTTTCTATATTCCAAACTGCAATAACACGTAAAATTTCGAGAGTACTTTCTTTCAATTTAGTTAGGTCGGTTTCAGATAAATCGATTGCTTGATTTAAATCTCCAGATGATAAGCTGATGATTAAGCGCCTGCTGCTTTCGGGGATTCCTTTTGAGGATAGAACTGACTCAAGTGAAGATAGGGAAAGAGGGGGGAAGTAAATAGGTTGACAACGTGATTGAATAGTTGGAATTAAGTTACTTGGATTTGAACTGGTGAGAATAAAAACTGATTTAGGGGGAGGTTCCTCCAGGATTTTCAAGAATGCATTTGAAGCTTGTTCGGTCATCAAATGCGCGTCGAAAACAATAACAACTTTCCATCCCTTTTCAGGGGAGGTAAGATAGATTGTTCTCTTAATCTCTCTTATGAAATTAATTGAAATATGTTTAGCATTTGGAATTGATATTTTTTCATAAGGATTTTCAGCTTTTTTCCTAATAATATTTTGAATTTCAGCAATCTCGCTCTGGGAAAGGCTTTTAAAAGGTTTGTTATCAGATGATGTATCTTTTTTAATAGGCATTGGAAATATAAGCTGCAAATTCGCATGCTCAAGGGTTTTCATTTTTCTACAAGATGGACATTTTCCACAGGGGCGTTCATTACTTGATGTGCAGTTTAGCATTGCAGTAAATTCGAGGGCAAAGCCTTCATGTCCACCACCCTCCGGACCGTAGAAAAGGTAAGCGTTAGCAACACGGTCGTTTTCTAAAGTATTTAAGAGTAGTTTGCGATTGAAATCTTGATTTATTAATGGAAATAGACTCATGTTCTTTTCGCTAACCAATCTTCAGGGTTAAGTTTTATCTTATTTTTCCAGATTTCAAAATGTAGTATTGATCCACTTAATGTACCGGATTCTCCAACATTTGCTATTATTGTACCAGTTAATATATACTGCTTTTCATAAATGTGAACGTTTTCTACGTGAGTATAAACTGTATAAAAACCGGAACCGTGGTCAATAATTATCGTATTTCCAAATCCTCTAATGTAGGTGATAGTTGTAACTAAACCATCCAGAATTGCTTTAACAGGTGTTCCTTTTTCTGCTTTAATGTCTATTCCGGAATTTTCAGTGATAGTTTTTAGTACAGGATTTTTTTGAATACCGAATTTTGAAATGATTTTTCCCTGTACCGGCCAGATAAGTTTGCCTTGATTTAGAAGGAAAGGGTTATCAGCGCTTACACCGAAAAGTGCTCTCTGGTGAGCTAACTCCTTTCGTCGTATTTCTCGCTGTTTTTCAAGATCAGTGATTAATCTAGAAAGTTTTGCCGCAGCTTTTTCCTTTTCTTTAATTTGTGCGAGGAGATTATTTTTATTTCTTCTTGCTTTATTTATTTGTTGTTTCCTGAGATTTTTTTGTTTGGACAAACTATTTTGATATCTCTTTTTCTCATTTATGATCTTTTTTTTATCCTGTAATTCGGTGATCATTTTTTGCTTTTTATTGTCTATTGTGACAATGCTGTGTCTGATTTCTGATGAATTTTTTTTATCAATGTCTGAAATAATGCGAAGATATTTATATCGGTAGATTGCCTGATTTAACGATTGAGAAGTTAGAATAAGCTCCCAGTCATTATATTCTCCGCTTTTGTATATATTGACTAAACGCTTTGCGAAATTAGATTTCAATTGACTCAGATCATTTTCGAGTTTTTTTATAGAATTGCTGGTAGCCTTGATTTCTCTCTCTTTTTGTTTCTGTTCGCGATTGAGTTGAGAGATCATTTTTTCAGTTAAGCTTATATTTTTTTCTGTTTCGTGAAGTTCGGTTAGGAGAGATTTTTCTTTAGCCTCTGTCTTTTTTAAGTTTTTTCTGAAAAGTTTGATTTCATTTCGGATTTTTTCCAGTTCCTCTGATCTGTATTCGATCTTTTTGTTAATGTCTTCTTCCTGAAGAAATGAAGATTCAGGAAACAAAATTAGAAGAAATAACAGCGCTATGATCAATTCTTTAAGTTTTGTTCTCATAAAACTCTTCCAAAATACTGAAAGTAAGATTGAAATTCAAGAGTATAAACTTGAAAAATCCTTTTAATTGGGAAAAAAGTGAATGTATTAGAATTAGTGATTGTAGTCCCTCAGTTACGGGGATATATTAGATCAATCCTTAAACCACTAAAGTGGTTTTTTAGGTGTGGGGTTCTCATTAACACCCGATTTAAATCGGGTGCTAATGAAACTCTCTTCCCTCATATCAACCGTTTTAACGGTTTACATCCCATAACTGAGGGATTACTAGTGATTTATTAAAAAACATTGGATATTAAAAAATCTTATATTATGTTTGTAAAAATTGAAAAAAAATAGCGAGTTAATTTATGGAAAATGCTTTTTGGGGAAATATTTTTAAAGGATGGAGAAGAGAAGAGAGTCCGACAGTTCTCACTTTGAAGCAGGTACCCATTTTTGAGGGATTTACCGACAAGCAGTACCGGGAAATAGAAAAATTAATCCATGAACGTACATACAAACCAAATGAATATGTTTTTAAAAAGAAAGCTCCTGGCGTAGGGATGTATATTATGTTGTCTGGTAAAGTTGAGATTTTTATTGAAGAAGCAGATGGTAAAAGGAAGACTCTTGTGGAATTGGAAGAGGGGGATTTTTTTGGTGAACTTTCTTTGTTAGATGAAGAGGTACGTTCAGCTTCTGCTATAGCCAAAGATCACTCTACACTTTTAGGGTTCTTAAGACCTGATTTATTCTCCCTTCTTGAGAGAAATCCAGAGCTCGGGAATAAAATTCTACTGAATCTGGCTCGTGTTATTGGTGCACGCCTCAGGAAGACCAATGAGCTTTTAGCTGAAAGTCAAGCAGCGAAATAAATATGAGTAAGTCAAAAGATCCGCTGCAGCAAATTTATCGAATTATTATAGGTCTTATTATTATTGGATTTGTATATGTAATATGGCCTCACATTTCTACTGTAGTGGTTATGCTGGTTCTTGCATTTTTGTTTACTACTATTCTTTTGCCCGGTGTGGATTACTTAGAGCGCAAAATTAAAAGTCGTGGTTTGAGTGTTCTTATTATGACTATTATAGTAATTGCGGTCATTTCCGTATTCCTCGGGAGCTTTACATCAGGTCTTGTTAAGCAAACAAAAGAATTTTCTTCGCAGTTAAATAAGGACGACTACATTTCAGATCTGAATTCCTTTGCAGAGAAAGCCGTAAATTCACTACCTGAATTTGTGAGGGATATCATTCCTAAAACGGGTAATATGGCGGATAAACTTCAGGGGCAAGTGAGTGAGATTCTCCAAAATCTCCTGTCGTTTGCTGGAGCTGTGGGGAGTTTTTTATTTACTGTAGTTATGGTGATTATTTTTACAGTCATTATATTGTATGGGTATTACCATTTTAGGAAGTCTCTTGTCCGGTTTATACCGAATAAATATTTTGAAATTGGTCTGCGACTGATTTTCAACATTGAACGTTCAGTTTCAAGTTATCTGCGAGGACAATTACTGGCAGCTACCAGCGTTGCAATATTATCCATCATGGGCTTAATTATCCTCAACGTATTCGGTGCCAATTTAACGCTTATCGTTTTTATAGGGATTATCGCCGGGTTAGCTAATCTTATTCCCTTGGTGGGACCTTTTGTCGGTATGGCACCAGCGATTTTAATAGCGTTTATGAATAATCTTGGTAATGACATTGCCTTAGGGCACAAATTATTTGGGATAGTGCCATCACCGTTTTTTATTCCTGATATAATTTTGATGTTTCTTATTGTTCAGCAGATTGATAATAACTATATAACACCTAAAGTAGTAGGTGAAA
>DAOUYY010000069.1 GCA_030665885.1 Fidelibacterota bacterium | reverse complement strand
TCTGCTGGTAAAGGGTCGGGATTCTGAAGCTCGACCCGTAATTGAAATGAGCACTCAATAGAATATTTTCAGGAAAACCCAAAAATGAAGTGGATAACATGTACGAGCTTTCATGCCAATCGCTGTTTATTATATCGAAAGAACCTGGATCAGAAGAGGAAGACTGTCGGTCTTTAATCTGTTCATGACTAAAACTAAATTGAATATTATCGAAATCGAATGGATAAGATATCTCAAGGTTTATGAATTTAACAGCTGATGAATACCCGTTTCTAACCCTGCGGAAAGCATAGGCATCCCGTTCACTGCTTTCTGATATTTCCTTTATCATTTTGTCCTGATAGTCCATGTTAGAATTTTCACGTTGATAAGCAAGAAAAAAATTAATGTTGTTCAACCGTATCACATGTTCAACACTGACTTGAATTGTATTGTCATCAATTTGACGAGCCATGTCAGAATAAACAGCTTTCCAAGAATGTGATTCACTCCCTGTCTGGTCTGATACAAGGATGTTTGTTTCACCAATTTTATTAAGATTCGCCACATACTTTATGCTCTTGATTTCATGCGAAGTTGACAATTCTTCAAGAGTATTTTGATTGTCGTAATCCCTATTCGACTGCAGATAGTTTGCACGTAAAATATGTTTTTGCGTACCTGCCGTTCTTCTGCCAAAACCATAAGAAATATTTAGAGTTTTACTGGATGATCCGTGAATTATATCTGTTTCGCTTTGTTCATTTCCTAAATACCTTTGAGTTGCAGCCGCCTCCTTCATTGCTGAAAATATCTTTATTCCAAACAAATCTTTGTATAGATTCAGGCTCCAATCCCCTGAATTATAAGTACCTATTCGCTGGCGGAACCTCACCAAATAATCTTGCTTCGATTTAGGAATGAAATTTATTACAGCTGATGACCCAAAAGAGCCAAAAGCTGCAACATTACCCCCTTTAATTATATCTATTTGTTGCAATCCGGATAGATCAATCAGGGAGAGATCAAAAATGTTATCAAAATTATTGTTAATACGGATACCGTCATAAAGAACTAACACTTCATCCTGGTTAGCTCCACGAATTGAAACTGTCTTTCTACCACTGAGGCTTTCATCAATAAGCGTACTTTGATCTGTAACAAGGATATCCGCAACATCAACGAATCCCTTAGATTCAAATGTCCTTGCCGGTATTACTGAAATGATATTGGTTATATCCTGCATATAGTTATAAACTCGACGTTCCGCTTCAACTTGGACTTCTCTCAGCTGAATACTTTTTTTACTGAGGAATACTTTTTCTAAATCCTTCAAATCTGTTATCGAAATGCTTCTAACTTCGTAGGCTATATGTTGGAAGACTACTTCCGTTTGAGGTTTTAAATCAACTATAATTAGTTTAAATCTACCGCTCTCACCCGTAGTAGTTCCAACTGTCGTTCCTTTCAAAAAGACGTTCACACTCGAAATTCCTTGATGACTGATAGAATCAATAACTGTTCCCTCAATAACTATATCTTCGGCAAAGAGTCCGAAGGAAAAAGAATTAAAGAAAATCAATAATAGACAGAATGTATTTCGTTTCATAATTTCTTTTTAATATTAATTTATCTTATTCATTTTCACAAATAAATTTTTTACAATACAAATTAACTCCCTCTTTCACAACAAACACCAAATATTTTACTACAGAGTATTAAACTATATTTTGTTTGTAAATCATTTATAATAAGAGCCTCTTGTAAAATTCTCATAAATATCATTCTGAACCCGCATCGGCGGGAGAAGAATCCCCTTACCATTGAGCAAAATAGATTATTTGTCCCGATTCCATCAAGAAATGACAAAACCCGTAAATATTAAAGAGTACACTTAAGAAAGATAAATTTTTAGAGAAAAAAACCGTTGAAACGGTTATTTGTATAGGGGTGTTTATCATTAACCCACGACTTAAGTCGTGGGCTAATAAGAGTTTTAGACCTCTTACAACTGTTTCAACAGTTTCCATAATTTTTTAATTTTGGTCTATATATTTCACTTTTCCCAGAGGGATCCTTTAGGACAATCCTTTTTTAAGTGGACTCATTAAATTTTGCAAGAGGTTCATAATAGCAAATTCTTAGGCTTTTCGGTGGGGATTGCTTGCATTGGAGACAATTCATTTCAATAAAATCATTTTGTGTAAAACCATAATATTTCCAACCCGAAGACCGTACAGATACATTCCGCTACCTATCGGCATCCCACGATTATTTCTTCCTGTCCATTTGATCGAATGATAGCCCGGTTCTTCAAACTGTTCAACAAGAGTAGCTATCTTTTTTCCTGTGATGTCATAGATAACTAACAGCACTGAAGATTTTTCAAATATATCATAACTGATAGTAGTAACCTGATTGAATGGATTAGGATAATTATTATGTAAAACAAATCGCTCTGGAATATTTTTCTCATATATAGCAATACCTGTGGGATAAAGTTCGATGGGATCACCGGGAGTCAGATCCTTCCCGACAAGTCCGGGATAATCAGGGCCATAACGGTAGCAGCGCCCTACATCATTTTGCTGAACTGAGTCACCCTGGAAAATTGGGCCACTGTCTGTTATGGGATTAATGTATTTCCAAACGACTTCATTGTCAGGTGTCACTTCAAAAAAAGTACCACTCGTACCGGAGCAAATCAGAGTATTCCCACTCGGCAGGCGTTGGGCGCCGGAAAACCGGGGAGAATAAAAATCGGTGGGATTATCATCAGTATAAATCCACGATTGCTCACTTGGCCCATAGGCAGAATCAGCCTGTAGGTTGTAATGACCAAGTGAATCTACCGGTGGGATGATTTCATCTACCGATGAAAAAACACCTTCAGGGCGACCCAATCCGTTGTTAAATATCATTATATTCCCAGCTCCAACCAGCCCGGATTCAACCCACTGTGCATCATGTTGAGCATACAATTTCTGATCCTCAACAGCTCCTGCTCTATAGCTTGCAGGGTTCCCCCAGCGGTAAAGGATATCGCCCCCCATTCCACTGTTACCTCCAGTATGAGTAGCAGCTTCAGCCGTAGTTATGCTGTGGTCAATAACCCAAATCTCATTAAATTGACGATTACTAACAACAATCTGATTGAACTCAGGATGATAGTCTATTGAATTAGGATGAATCCAATCAGCAGCACCATTTGTGGCAAAATTGATATCTATTAATTCCGGGTGTTCAGATGCGATTCCATAATTTGCTTTTGTAGAATCAAAATCCTGGATTATATGGTCCCAAACATGCCATTCCCAAACTATATTGCCGCCAATTGAATCGGCTTTCTCAACCTCAAGAATATGTAACCCGCGCAATTTATTATCAAGCAGGGCAGGGTTCCGACCGGCTGCAATCGCTTCGGATTTTGTCTTTACTTCATTAGCAATCATCAGGACATTACCACTGGGCAATGGCTCAATATCATGGTGTTGACGGACATAACAATATTCCCAGACTATTGTTCCATCCCAAGCAATTTCCTGAAATCCACCGCTGAGATTGCCACCGTCTGAAATATGAGCTGACCGTAAAAGGTTTCCATTTTCCAGAAGATAAGCTGTCTGTGTTGGCGTATAAGCACTCTCCCATTGATGAATCAGCAAACCATTCATATCAATCAAATATGTAGTAGTTGAATTATTTGGAGCAAATAGAGTATATCCGTTAAAAGCGGCTGAATCATTAATAAATAAGCCCACAGTCTGTTCCTGAGCCATTCCCTTATACGTAATGATATAAAAAATAAAAAGAACTGTTAGTACGCATCTGACTATGGTTGTAATTAAATATCTCAAACCTAATCTCCTCATTTTGCCTGAATATTAATAACATTCTGACTTATAATTCAACCTAATTCCAGACAAAGTTAATTAGCTGACCACTAAAAGTAGCATTTGAGGCTCACTGGAAATTGGAGGCATGAAGCCTTAAAAAGAAATTTAGCGCATCTCGTAAACGTTCTATTAATATCATATTCAAATCAACTTGTTGTTTACAGTTACAGAGGACAAACTGAGAGTTTATCTTACTTAAATCGCTCTATTTAGATAAAAGTATTATAACAGTGTGAAATTTCTTCTTAATCCCAAATAGTCGGGATACCGTCAATTTTTATCCTGTTGATCTTTACAGACCGTTTTTAATTATAATGATATGAACTTTATCTACCAAAAAATCAAGTTATCAGATTTCAGATCAATTATCAGAATAATCTGCCTAACAAAAAAGGTCGGTGTAAAAACACCGACCTTTCATTTCTGGTTTCAATCGTTTAGCTTAAAGCTCAAATCCCAATGAGAATACATTATTTGCATCGAAATATTCAGCAGGCTTAAAAGTATAACTGAATATCGCTTTCATACCCATTATAGGATATTTGATACCACCACCAAATGCCATTCCGTAAACATTACGCCCCCAATCTTCAGTTTCCAGACCTTCAATATCGGATTCTTTTGGTATTAGAGTCAAAGCATATCCACCTCGGACATACAGCATATTAGCCATTCCAAACTCAACACCTAATTTAACCTGATCATTTTCAAAGTTATTATACTGGAATGCAGAACTAACCGTTAACCTTCCAGGTCCCATATTCATAACATAACTCAACCCCATTTCCATAGATGAAGGAAGCTGATCTGAAGTTGTTTGACGATACCGAAACGCTTCATAGGTTTCACCTGCATCCTTTGCCTCTGTAACCATTCCAGATCCTGAATATTCCATATTAGTTCCGATGTTCCGAATAGAAAGTCCCAGATTCAACCCATTAATATCAATCAGGTTTTTATACTGTATCCCTAAATCTACAGCAAATGTGGAAGCACTTGCTCTCGGAATACTTTCGTAAATAACTTTTCCTGAAACACCAAAATTAATTCTATCCGTAATGTGTCGTGCATAAGTTAATCCAAATGTACTGAAAGTCGGTGAATAGGTTGCTCCTGTACCATCCATATCTTCTGTCGTTGTAACTGGTATATCTCCGAAATCAAAACTTTTTACGCTTAATCCAATAATACCCAATTTACCTGCATTGAAACCTAATGCAAAATAATTCACATTGATATCAGCAATAATGTTCCTTGTTGAAAAAAGTCCAGCCGCTCTTCCAGGCATTTCACCTAAGCCTGCAGGATTCCAGTACATTGCATCAACAGAACTTGCAGTAGCAATATCAGCACCAACCATAGCCAGATTTCTTCCACCTACAGGTACTTGAACTTGAGTACCTCCAGCAGTGCCAACCCGATCAACATCACCGGCATACAAGAACGCGGCACCTGAAAAAGCTAAAACAAGGATAACAACCAACACACTATTTATTTTTCCGAATCTCATTTTATCCTCCTTCTATTAGTAGTATTCAAGTATCTGTTTGTTCTGAATAATGACAAACTTCAATACTTTAGTTTTATTTAAATTGGGCATATCAACATAAGCTATGTACACACCGCTTGCCACTGGTAAACCAGATTCATTTTGCAGATCCCATCTTAAGAACTGTATACTGGGGCTATCTTTTTCAAAAACTTTAACCTGAATACCTGCAAGTGTGAAAATACGAATCGTCGCTTTTCCCGGTAAATGAGTGAATGTTACATAATTGTCAAAACGGTTTGTCGAAAGTGAGTTATAAGCATAGTACGGATTCGGGAATACGTTAATCTTCTCCACAGCTACTTTTGCTGAATCAGCATTGCTTAAAACCGGAGCTGTTGTCGAAAACGCAAACTTATCTACTCCTAACTGAATCGGATTGTCATACTGGAACAATAGTTTGTCTCCTAGTGTCCAGTCGCAGTTCCACCAGACTGTATTCCAAGTCAGATTTCCGCTCTCAAGATAATCACCAGCACTACCGGCAATTACATCCTCATAAGGAACCATAAGAAATTCGCAGTACACACGATCAGCAGGGTTAAAGGCATAAAAATCGGTAGCTGTCGCATCACCCATACGATCATAGATCAACATACTAATTTGCTGCGGCCCATCAGGTGCTTCCATATCCCAGACCTCAAAAGGAACCTGGATGAAGAAAGCCGAACCATCACCGGGATTATTAGCATCGGGATGATCAGCAATATCATATCCACGAGCGCCATATAGGATCGCAAGAGATCCAGTACCATCTTTTATCGGGTGGTAATTCCCAACAGCAGCATCATATTCACCAGTGAAACGAAGCTCATAATCGCGTTGTAATAGATCTACGCTGGTCGTGCCAAACCCGTAAGCATCGATCGAGGCAGCCGTACCAGCCCCACCAGACCAACCATGATCAGCATATGATGTAATTTCAAAAGGTTTTCCCCATTGATCATAATTAAGCCAAGCGTTAGCGCGCGAATGCGAGAAAACATCCGGTGTTGTCCTGTTAGGTCCCGTATGAGTATAGGTTGTAAAATCAGTTGGCGCACTATAACTAGCCTGAATACTTACCTGAAAACCATCAATATATTCTATTACATCATCACCTGTTTCTTCTCCAGTGTCAACATCTTTTCCACTAACAATAGTCTGATCCTCAAGTAGTACTTCACCACTAGTTACATCTTTAAGATTCCAGTGAGATATAGACTTGAATTCATAGCCTAACTCTGTTAAGGTTATTGTACCTTCAGCATCTATTGTTGTACCATCATAGGCATCATCGTACACTGCATAGCCAACTGTCTTCGGAAACTCAAATGGTTGTACATTAACTGTTAATATTATGGTACCCTCAATGCAGCCAAATGTTGAACGGGCCGAATCACCCCAGGTAATGGAATTTGAAGCATCAATTGTCCCTTCCATGTTAACGCAATTTTGACCCTGAGCTGTTCCATAACTTCCATAAGCCCCGGACATAGACCAGGTGTTCACTGTCAAATCGGAAGGAATATCAAGCCTTACACCATCTACCCAGGCGCCACCGGGAGCCTGCAAATCTAATGTAAAAATCAGATCATAAGTCCCAACTGTAGCGGAAGCAAGTACTGATCCCGTTATCGATGAAGGTGAAACATCCGTTACCTTTCCTAAATATTTCCCAACAGCATCAGGATATGCAGTTTCTTTCCAAACACCATCCACATCACGATAGTAATGCTGCTGATCGAAGAATACTTCATAGTCATCACCTGTAAGCGCATAAGGATCAATGATCTTATAGCTTGCTCCACCATCACAGGTACCTGCTGAATGAGTTAAAGCCGTAACATCTCCTGGTTCAGTTTCTACTACATCTCCAGGTAAAGGTTCTTGAATAACCGCCGGAGTAGCAATTAGCGCAGACTCCAGAGCTTTATCAGCACGCAGGCTCACATCTTGGTTATAAGCGGTAACGGCAAAATAGTAAGTATTTCCTTCATAGAATGGATTTCCGGTAATATAATCTTTCTCAATAAGCAAAGAACGTTTAATTCCGGTATCCTCACCGACTTGAACGGGAACTTCTACTTCACCATAACCAGTTAGTATTTTAACATCTTTAATTGTTTTTATACCATTGACAAGATCATAAGTTGCAATCAATGTTGCCTGATCCTTACCGGCAGCGGCGTTTGGTAATTGATATATATTATAACCTTCAAATTTATAACCAAGAGTTACAAAATCTTCTGTAGTTGCAACAGCTTCAGTGTTCGAACCCCAATCCAACATAACATAATTTTCAAACGGTGTTACTTTAACATCGGGTGCCGGCGGTGGTTTAGGTACTTCACTGAAAAGAACATCATAGATACTTTGAGCAATCTCATCAGTTGCTTTCATAGCTGAAATAGAACTAAACCTTGTACCTCCAATTCCGCCTATTACAGCTACAACAACTTCCTGAATATCCCCATCCGCAAATTCAAACGGACCGGAAGTCAGGCACATACGGCGGTCACTTGCCGCAATTGCTATTCCATCCAGATCGCCCGTTCCTGCCACAGGATCACCGGCAAGTGGATATACTGTCTCTTCACCATCTGTTGTCGTCCATGGAGTTGGGTTTGCAATATCATCAGTTGGGACATAGCCTTGCAACATATTGTACCACTGCAAGGTACCTTCATAATCCTGGAGTGTCGGATCGCTAATTGCCGACCCTGCAGCGAACCAACCAAAAGTGGTCATCGGTAAATTAATTTTTCCCGGACCAACCTTTTTCAAATCAAACACTGCATAATCGTCTGCATCATCAACACCATTTTTATTAAGGTCCTGACCTGCAACACCATCAACCATAGGTCCCTGGAAGAAATCATATCCAAAAGCAGCAGGTGCCATACCAAATGCAGAATAATCGTTATCAACATCACCACCATTATACACAAATCCCATACTTAGAGTAGTATCACAACCGACAAGGTCATCACCTGCATTTCCTAAATCCGGATCACACCACTGAGACACATACATATCTGTAACATCTGCACCGGACTTATTAATAAACTTAAATTTCTTAAATAAAACTTGTCCCAAACGGGCATCCGGCTGTGCGTATGCCCAGGCAGTAATCTGAAGTTCAATACCAATTGGATCAGAACCGTACAATCCTGCAACAGCAGCGGCATCAAGATCATTACATACAAGCCATATAACCTGATCAGCGTTGGCAATTCCTGGTGTACCATCAGCGTATGTCGGCGCACCTAAATCACTTGGCCAATTGTCCCAATCCTCGGCATACTGATCAATAACTGCCTGGCACATTGCGTCGGAAACATCTGCTTGACTTGACAATTCATTCAGCTCCATTGCATCTCTTCGAACTTTATCATAGGTCAACGTCTCCCAATCGGAGCGAATACGCCAGATTTTAACACGCACATCTGTTTTATCATGACAAGTACCATCCGGATCAATCCATGCTGGCTGAGTACCGATATTATAGGTTGCTCCTCCGACATGAATATTTCCCTCAGCATCTTTTCCACCCCATACTAAACCATCAGTATAGATAGCGCCGGCAGTTCCACGGGGATAAATTCCCCCAGAAGTGGATCCATTCGGCTCGATACCTGTTTTTCCATTGTGATACATCCAGTATCCCCAATTGGAAATATTTGACATCGTTCGGGTTACCTGGGTAACATCGGCAGCCTTCGCCAAAGTAGATGCATCCTTCCTAACGAAATTATCCGGTTCTTTGGCAAGCAGACTTGATGCCAAACATATCACAATGATAAGTGAAATGCTTAAGACTGTTTTTAGTTTTTCCATATTCTTTTCTCCTTAAAAATTTATTCTTAGTTAAAACGCGATTTTTATACCGAAGAATATCTGACGTGGGGTACCATATAATTCACGACCAACATCCCACCAATACGCTTGACCGTTTTCAATATTTATAGCATTATACATATCAATATAATCCTGTCCACCATATCCAGCAACAGTTGTTGCTGAATTATTCGGATCACTAATAAAACCATCGTCACTCGCATTACCAGTTCTTTCATATACGTTTACCACATTTTTTCTATTGAATAGATTATTAACAATAAGGTAAGCAGTCGCTTTAATAGGTCCAATATCAATAGATTTATCTAAACGAAGATCTGTAGTAGAAGTCCATGGTGTAGTTGACGAACCAACAGCTTCTTCAGCGAATCTCCACCGTGTATCCCACATATAATCAACCCCTGCCGTGAATGGATCAACCTGACCGCCTGGCGGTACATAAACATATGTAAACGGGTGTCCACTTGAGAAGTTGAATAATAAATTAACTCCCATTTGTTCCAAAATAGGACCGCCGTCATCTTTACCAAAACGATAATCCAAATTGATAGAACCTACATGCGTTTGAGAAAAATCTAAAGGATTGATAGTAGTTGGTAATATTGTATTATTGTAAAGCGCACCATGATTAGACGTGCTGTTCGATGCGGTACCTTCAGCATCCGTTAATGTATAATTAATCTGTCCGCTTAATCTGTTCATTCTCCTGAGCGTTAATCTGAATTCGAGCCCTTTGGTTGTCTGAAAATCGCCATTTTCAAACCTATCGTAATACCCTGGAATAGCTGAAGTCGGAGAAGGTAATTGTTTAATAGTTTCAACCAGACCTTTAACATTTTTATAAAATGCACATACATCAAATGCTACATTCTCAGCAATTTGCCTTCTTAAACCAATTTCATAAGAAGTCGTTCTGATCGGATCAAGACCAAACCCAACCGGGTTTATAAAATAGTAACCCTGCCATACAATCTGACGAGCCATTTGGTAATTACTGAAATACATGTTGTCCAGACTTGGCATCTGCACAAACTTACCAAATTGCAGGTAGAAGACAGTTTTTTCATCTGTTGGAAATGAAAAACCGAGGCGCGGGCTGATCTCTATAAATGGATCAACATCTTCCCATGCATTAGCTGATATCATTTGTGTCCCCTGGTCAACTTCTGGATCCGCAGGATCAATTAGCTCTTTATCATCGGAGTCAAAATAATCAATTCGAAGTCCTGCATTAACAATCAAATCGTTGTACTCTATCTTATCCATGAAATATGTAGCGAACTGCATAGGTTTTCTCGGAGCATCTGCGTATGCAATTACAGTACCATCATCATCTTTGTATTCGGTTTTTTCACTTATTTCATCACCATAAATATCATAACCATAAGTATCTACACCACCATTTTGCATC
>DAOUYY010000128.1 GCA_030665885.1 Fidelibacterota bacterium | reverse complement strand
ATTTTCTTGACAGTTCTGCGTGAGGCAACTTTATCACCAACCAATGTAAGCGCTTTAGAGCCTGGACCAATAAAGATAAGACCAACATCTTCACAAGCTTTGGCGAACTGCGGATTCTCCGCTAAAAATCCATAACCAGGATGAATAGCCTCTGATCTTGTCTTCTTAGCAGATTCTATAATTGCATCAATATTTAAATAACTTGAGAGAGGTGGTGAATCACCTATCCAGACAGCTTCATCCATGTAGCGTAGGTGTAAAGAAGTTTTATCAACAGTTGAATATATACCCACGGTAGAAATGCCAAGCTCCTGACAAGCTCTGGCAATACGAATGGCAATTTCGCCGCGATTGGCTATTAATATTTTCTTAAACATTTTTTCCCTTTTGCCACGAATTAACACGAATGAACACTAATAACTTAAAACTTTATTTTACAAACCTTTCAAATTCAAGCTTCTCTTTTCCAAAATTTAAAATAATTGCTAAATGGAATCCAGTAGCAGTTAAATAATTAAGAACTTGAGCTCTATGCAAATCTATAATATTTTCAACCGATTTTAGTTCTAAAATTATTTTATTTTCAACAAGAATATCTGCTACATAATCACCAATAATTTTTCTTTCAAAGTATACTTTTATGGGAACTTGTTGTTCAGCTTGAATTCCTTCTCGTTGAAATAATATCATTAATGCATTCTCATAAACTTTTTCCAAAAAGCCATAACCGAGTTTATTATAAACTTCCATTGCCAAACCAATGATTTTGTATGATAATTCTTTATGGAGTATTTTATTACTTTTCACTTCTGTTTGAACAAATTTGTGTAAATTCGTGTAAATTTGCTGCTAAATATCTTTTGTCCATTTTGGTTTGCGTTTTTCCAGAAAAGCATTCATTCCTTCCTGTCCCTCTTCCGATATTCGCATTTGGGCAATAACTTCAGCGGTATACCTTTTCACTTCATCAAATGAAAGCTCAGGAACTTTTCTTAACAATTCCTTACACTTTGCTATCGCAGCCGGTCCACTCGAGACTAATTGATCTAACAAGCCATCAATTACGTTATCAATCTCTTCTAAAGGCACAACAAAATTTACGAGACCAGCAATACAAGCTTTTTCCGCTGTCATTCTTTCACCAGTCAAGAAGAATTCACGGCATTTTCCTTCACCGCATTTTTTTATTACATAAGGTGAAATACAAGCGGGAATTAACCCGAGCTTAACTTCACTAAAACTAAATTTTGCATTGGATGCAGCAACAGCAATATCACATACGGCAACAAGTCCTGTTCCGCCACCTATTGCTGTACCATTTACTCGGGCAATTGTTGGTTTCTGCGATGTATAAATTTTATAAAACATTTCTGAAAGTGCCAGAGACTCTTTTAAATTATCCTTGTAAGAGTAGTTCTTTACTTTACCCATCCAGTTCAAATCGGCACCTGCACAAAAAGATTTTCCTTTTCCAGTTAAAATCACAACTCTAATATCAGACAGTTTTTCAATTTCATCAAATATACCAATCAATTCACTGATCATCATATCATTGAAAGCATTATGAACTTCCGGGCGATTAAGAGTGACATATGCTATGTTATTTTCTATCTCAAATGTGATAGTTTCAAATCCATTCTTCATCAAAATATTTTTCCTCTCATTTCTGAATTACTACTCAATCTTTAGGCATTTAGGATTTTAGGCATTTAGACATTTATATAGATTACATTCTAAATACACCAAAGCGATGGTCTTGAATGGGAGCATTTAGGGACATTGAGATGGCAAGACCAAGAATCTCTCTTGTATCAAGAGGGTCAATGATTCCGTCATCCCATAATCGTGCTGTTGAATAATATGCACTTGACTCGTTTTCATATTTTGCCAATATAGAATTTCTTATTTCTTCAATTTCTCCTTTTTTAAGTTTTTTTCCCTCTCTAGTTAATGCCTTCACTTTAATATCAGTTAAGACACCAGCAGCTTGTTCGCCACCCATTACACAAATTTTTGCATTAGGCCACATCCATAAAAGTCTTGGGTCATAAGCACGACCACACATTCCATAATTTCCAGCTCCATAAGAGCCGCCAATTATCACTGTAAATTTAGGAACCTGGGCATTTGCTACAGCATGAACCAGTTTCGCACCATCCTTTGCAATACCTTGATGTTCATATCGCTTGCCGACAATAAAACCAGTTATATTCTGTAAAAATAAAAGTGGAATCTTCCTTATGCAACATATGGATATAAAATGAGCGCCTTTCTGTGAGGACTCTGAAAATAGGACACCATTATTCGCCAGAACTCCAACTGGATAACCCATAATTCGTGCAAAACCACAGACCAATGTTGGACCATATAGTTCCTTAAATTCGTGAAATTCACTACCGTCAACGATCCGTGCAATAATTTCTCTCATATCAAACGATTTCTTAGGGTCTTTTGGAATAATCCCATACAATTCCTTAGGATCATACGCCGGTTCTTCTGGCTGCGAACGTTCTAGAGGATGTCTTTGTGGAGATGTTAAATTTTCTACAATATTCCTTGTTATCTCAATGGCATGTTCACGACTCTCAGCATAATGGTCTGCAACACCAGAAATCCGACAGTGAACATCAGCACCGCCAAGCTCTTCCTCAGTAACAATCTCACCAGTTGCAGCCTTAACAAGAGGTGGACCTCCAATATAAATAGTCCCTGCGCCTTTTACTATCACTACTTCGTCACTCATCGCAGGTTGATATGCTCCACCTGCCGTACAAAACCCCATTACCACTGAAATCTGTGGAATATTCGCTGCAGACATTTTTGCCTGATTGAAAAAGATTCTGCCAAAGTGATACTTATCCGGGAATGTACCGACCTGAAGTGGTAAAAATATACCGCCGGAATCAACAAGATAGATACAGGGCAATCTATTCTCGATAGCGATTTCCTGAGCACGAATATGTTTCTTTATTGTCTCAGGAACATAGGTTCCACCTTTAACGGTAGCATCGTGAGCAATTATCATTACTTCACGGTTGTGCACTACACCAATACCGGTGATTATCGCAGCAGATGGATGCCCGTTCTTATACATATCCCAGGCAGCTAATGAACTCAACTCCAAGAAAGGTGTGTCAGGATCGAGAAGCAATTTTAATCTTTCACGAACAAAGAGTTTACCCCTTTTCTTATGCTTTTCATGCATGTAATCAGGGCCACCTTTTTTTACCAATGCCAGTCGCTCTTTTAGAGTTAGAACAGCTTTCTCTATCACTGCTTTATTTTCTTTAAATCCCTGACTATTTGGATTTATCTTAGATTCGATTCTGTACATAATCTCCCTTCGATTCTAAATTATATCGCTACATCTGAACTAGAAATTCAAAGCCTATACAATGTAAATACAAAAATGAATGTTAATAAAACTTTCATCTTCTCTGTCAAGCGGTTATCAATTATATTGTGATATACCATTTTATTCTTCTAAAACTTTATGTACTTCTGCTCTTAGTAACTTTGATGATGGAAGTGCTAGTTTAAAGCGACCAGTGAGAATAAGGTTGTTCATCCCAGCAGTAGCGTACTTAACAAACAATTCATTACGATCCAGACAGAGAAGAATACCAATTGGAGGATTATCTTCCGGTTCGCTTTCATTCTCTTTCATATAATTGAGATAGAAATTCACCTGTCCGGCATCAGCTGGTTTGAAAGCTCCCATTTTAAGATCAATTAAAACGTGACATTTTAAAATACGATGATAAAACACTAAATCAACATAAAAATGATCTATGCCAACTGTAATTCTCTTCTGCCTGGCTATAAAACAGAAACCTCTTCCCAATTCAAGAAGAAAATGTTGCAAATGGTCAATCAATCTCTGCTCCAGCTCGGTCTCAGAAAGTCTGTAATCTCCAGGCAAGTTGAGGAACTCAAATACATAAGGATCCTTCAATAAGTCTTCCGGCTTTGAAATCTGTTGACCCTTTTTTGATATCTCAAGTATCCCTTCCTTATCCTTTGATAAAGCAATTCTCTCAAATAACATTGAGTTTATCTGACGTTCAAGTTCTCGTGTTGACCATCCATCCAACAGACACTGTTTTACGTAGAATTGCCTGGCAATAGGTTCCTTAACTCTAAGTATGAGAAGAAGATGCGTCCATGACAAATTTAAGGGTAATGTCCGCAATTGTATTTCCTTATCAGATTCGGCAAGCACTGACTGCCGTTTTTTAATAATTTCTGATCCAACAACTATTGATTTGCTCTCTTTACGCCATGAAGATTCGGCAGGCACTGCTTGCCGAATTGGAAATGTTCGATACAATAGGCGAAAATTTCTTAGATTTCGTAGAGAAAAACCCATACCAAACTTACGGGTTAAATCTTTTGATAAACACTCTAGAAGTCTTGTTCCATACTTTGCTCGATCACTGCCGCCCTGTTCATACTCAACAATATGTCTACCTATCTCCCAATAAAGAGTAACCATTTCAGTATTAACGGTCTGAACTACCCGGAATCGTGCGGACTTGACAAGATTGCTTACTGCTTTGATCAAACAGTTATAGTTTGATTTTGATATTTCTGGTAATCTACTCGAGGCTCTATTTGCCATTCGTGTTCATCATTTGAACTTCAACCGTTTATAAATCTCTTCGAATTCATGAGCATTTGGATTTATCTTAGATTCGATTCTGTACATAATTCTCTTTCCAACTCTAATACAATTTATTTTTCAACTACCCAGATCAAAAGATATAGTATATAACAACGTTTCTAATAGTATTTATCAATCACGATTCCTTCATCTTGATATTTGAGATTCGAAAAAAGGAACTCCATTGGATCTGCGGCAAATGAATAAAACCATTGACCTAAGTAAGTACTGCCTTATAACCGTAGCATATTATTCCTGTTTTACCTTCCTCCTGAATTTTCCTGAATACAAGTTTTACAAATTTTCCTATCTCAAGATCTTCAGGTTTGCAATCAACGACCTGTGTGGTTATTCTCACACCATCATTTAATTCTACAATGGCAATACTGTATGGAACCTGAGTTGCAAACTCGGCAGGCGCCACACGTATAATAGTAAACGTGATGATCTTCCCCTCGTCTGACAATTTTATCTTCTCAAATTGTTTAAAACCGCAATCAGGACAAATTAAACGTGGTGGGAATAATATCTTACTGCAATTATTACATTTTACTGCCTCGAGTCTATACCTTTGTGGTATTTCTCTATGATATCTTGGTGATGGCATTAAACCTCCTTAAAATAAGTTTCTAAAATTCAAAATTTCTAAATGACTAAATAAAATCCAAAATTTCTAAATTTCTAAAAATCAAAAACCTAAAAATCAAAAAGTCCAAAAAACATAAACTTCATTTCAGACATTTATAGATTATTGTTGATAAGATTTTGATTAATTCGATAGATTCATCTAAATGTGGAAGAACAATTACTTGTTTCACTAACTTCCTATCAATGATAAATCTCAACCAATATCTTGATTCTTTACATTCCTTCAGGGGGTGGAATAGAACACATACGATTAAGAACAAGCAACAAATATAAATGTAACTGGACAATATTAAATTTATGAGTGTACAGTGTATTTTATTCCACCCCCTAAATGAAATATCAACTCTATAAATGAAATCATTTAAAGTAAGTGAACCATCAGCTTCTTCGAGATTTGCCCCAACTGACGAACCAGCTTTTAGCAATTGCCGTTTAATAATTCTTGTTTCGTCACTATTAGGTAACTTCGAGCATAACTCAAATATTCCTAAAGCAAATTTATATGTTCTTTCCCGAAGTTTTTTGCTGATACCATATTTCTTTTGTAAATTTTTATTCATTTTCTTTCTTGGATTTTTTAGATTTTTAGTATTTTAGTTATTTAGTCATTTACATTCTTCAATATGTGAACTACTGATGATGCCCCTGTTCCACCCATATTCTGTGCTAACCCTATTTTTGCATTCTTTATTTGTCTTTTCCCAGCGTTGTTCCTTAGCTGTTCCACAACCTCAAAAACCTGGGCAATACCTGTTGCACCAACAGGATGCCCTTTTGATTTCAAGCCACCCGATGTATTAACAGGAATCTTACCTTCCAACGATGTATGACCTTCTTCGGTAAAAAGACCGCCTTTACCTTTCTCAACAAATCCAAGCTCCTCTAAGATACATATTTCAGCAATCGTAAAGCAGTCATGAACCTCAGCAAAATCTACATCAGATGGGTTTATACCTGCCATTTTATATGCTCGTTCTGCAGAAACTCTAACTGCTTTTAAGGTAGTAATCTCCTCGCGTTGATGTAATGCTAATGAATCTGTTGCCGCTCCTGAACCCAATATTTTTATTAGTGGTTTCTTCAGGCTTTTTGCCAATTCTTCTGAAGCTAAAATCACACAGGCTGCCCCATCTGAAACTGGAGAACTGTCAAGAATAGTAAGCGGATCTGCAACAAGAGTTGCATTTATTACCTGTTCAACTGTTATTTCACGCTGGAATTGAGCATTTGGATTAAGAGCACCATTGTGATGATTTTTCACTGCTACTGCAGCAAGTTGCTCCCGTGTCGTTCCATAGCGATACATATGTGCTCGTGCTATCATAGCATAGAGACCGGGAAACGTTACACCTTGATATACCTCGTATTCCTGATCAGCTGCCGAAGCAAGCGCATATGTAACATCAGCACCATCAGTCATTTTTTCTACACCACCCACAAGGACAATATCACTATTTCCGGAAGCAACATCAAAAAAGCCCATGCGTAACGCCATTCCGCTGGAACAGCATGCCGATTCAACACGAACTGCCGGAATAGGGGCAACTCCCAGATAATCTGCCATCAATGCGCCTATATGTTCTTGACCAATAAAAAGACCTGAAGACATAGTGCCAACATACATCGAATCAATTTTGTCGACTTCTCCGTCATTAATAGCTTTTAGCGCTGCTTCAACAAAAATATCTCTGAACGATTTTGCCCAGAGTTCACCAAATTTTGTCATTCCACAACCAATTACACAGACTTCACGCACGCTCCACCTCCTATTTGTACTTAGCCACAAAGGCACTAAGACACTAAGTTAATAAAATAATTCCCCAGTCAATTTTAGATAATCCCATAATTCTGCTTACAACCAAGGGTTTTCATCTTTTCTACAAAGGTTAAAATACATATTTACCTGTAGCTATTTAGCCATCTGAAGTTAAAAAGCAGCAGAGGAGCTGAAGGACCTTTGAGAGGAGAGAGAAAAAATTCATGTTTCCTTTGTTTCACCCTGCCCCTGCTTTTC
>DAOUYY010000022.1 GCA_030665885.1 Fidelibacterota bacterium | reverse complement strand
TTGTTTCATCACTATGCTATGCTGGGGATCCTGGGCTAATACTCAAAAATTAGCAGGAAGGGAATGGAGGTTTGAACTATTCTACTGGGATTATGCCATTGGGGTTGTTCTACTATCCGTTATTTTTGCTTTTACATTAGGAAGTGTCGGGACTGCAGGAAGGAGTTTTATTCAGGATATCGGACAGGCTGATTTTAGCAACATACTCTCAGCACTCATTGGGGGTGCTGTCTTTAATGCTGCAAATATCCTGTTGGTTGCTGCCATTGCTATAGCTGGAATGTCAGTAGCATTTCCAGTTGGAATAGGTCTAGCGCTTGTAATTGGGGTTGTCATCAACTATGTTGCTACTCCTCTTGGAAATCCAATTGTTTTGTTCTTCGGTGTTGCCCTTGTGGCTGCTGCCATTGTTTTAGATGCCGCGGCCTATAAAAGATTGCCCAGTCAAACCAAGGGCGTGACGACAAAGGGATTGGTTCTGTCTGTGTTATGTGGAATTCTTATGGGCTTCTTCTATCGGTTTGTGGCCAGGTCCATGTCTACTGATTTTGTCAATTTAGAAGTTGGGAAGTTGAGCCCCTATTCCGCAGTATTCTTTTTCTCTATCGGGTTACTTGTTAGCAATTTTTTGTTCAATACCATAATAATGAAAAAGCCTCTTGTCGGAGAACCCGTAGCGCTATCTGCATATTTCAAAGGTGGCCTCCGTATCCATTCCATAGGAGTGCTGGGTGGTATCATTTGGTGTATCGGCATGTCGTTTAGTATCATCGCCTCCGGCCAGGCCGGTTTTGCAATTTCCTATGGTTTGGGTCAGGGAGCTACAATGATTGCTGCCTTCTGGGGCGTTTTTATCTGGAAAGAGTTTAAAGGAGCACCAAAAGGGACCAATAAGTTATTAAACCTTATGTTCCTGTTATATCTGATCGGACTGGTGTTCATTATCATAGCCCGGATTGCCTGAAAATTTAAATGTTGGGTTAGGTAAAACAAAAGACCCACCGGGTCACTCTGGAGTAAGCAAGAAAGGAGTAAACATAATGGAAATGAAGAAAACAATTAGTTCAATAGCAGTTTTAATATTAGTTATCTGTTTAAGTAGCTGCAGCTCAAAGAATGATTTTAGAAGAATGTCTGTTGAAGAATATCAAAGTAAAATGAAGGCTGGCTGGCTTGGTCAAATGGCAGGTGTGGGCTGGGGAGCTCCAACAGAGTTTAAATATTGTGCAATGATCATTCCCGAGGATAAAGTGCCTGCCTGGGAACCGCAGATGTTAAATCAACAATACCAGGATGATATTTATGTTGAAATGACATTTTTAAAAACACTCGAAGATTATGGTTTTGATGTTTCGATAAGACAAGCCGGAATCGATTTTGCAAACAGCCAATACATGCTTTGGCATGCCAATAAAAATGGGCGATATAACTTACGTGCGGGAATTGCGCCTCCCTATTCGGGCCATCCCAAATACAATGCGCATGCTGATGATATTGATTATCAAATTGAAGCAGATTTCTCGGGCTTAATTGCACCAGGAATGCCACAAACAGTTATAGATCTGGGTGATAAGTTTGGTCGCCTTATGAATTATGGTGATGGTGTATATGGTGGTCAATTTGTAGGAGCCATGTATGCTGAGGCATTTTTTGAAACAGATATAAATAAAATTATTCAGGCTGGATTAGCGTGTATTCCAGCAGAGAGTCAATATGCTGAAGCAGTTAGAGATGTGGTCAAGTGGCATAATGAAAGTCCTAACAACTGGCAAAAGACCTGGCAACTGATAGAAAATAAATACAATCTGAATCATGATTATCGGAGATATAGCTGTACCGGAACGGATGCGACATTTAACATCGATGCCAAAATAAATGGAGCTTATATAGTAATGGGTCTTCTTTATGGTGAAAGAGATATGGATCAAACAATTATCGTTTCAATGAGATGTGGTCAAGATTCTGATTGTAATCCTTCCAATGCGGCGGGGATACTAGCTACTTCTCTGGGATTGGAAAAGCTACCGGAAAAGTACAAGACCGGGATTGACGACACGACGAAGTTTTCATATACCGCTTACAATTTTCCTTCTCTACTGAATGTCTGTGAAAAACTCAGCCGGGAGGCCGTCGTGCGTGCCGGCGGTAGAATTGAGAAAAAGTCGGGAGCGGTTGAGGAATATGTAATACAGATCCAGATACCGGAACCTACCCCGCTGGAACAGTGTTGGGAGGCCAAAGAGATCACAGATGATGTCCACTTCACTGAGCAGCAGATGCAAAAGATCGTCAAAAAAATACGAAAACCGGAGGAGTTTGTCAGTGTTTGGCAAGTTTCCGGTCCTTTCTCAAAAGAGGGCGTTGAAGGGATTGATCTGTTTGATTTGGCATTCGATCCGGAAACAAAGAAGAATTTCGCTGATTGGGAGGACTTACTCATCGGAGGAAACGGGTACAAAGCCGATGAAATAAACCTCCTAAAATACTATGGTGCAGAAAATTGTGCTGCGTATTTAAAAACGAATATCTGGATTGAGAAAAGTCAGAATGTCCTATTTGAGCTGGGGTCTGATGATGGAATTAAGCTGTGGCTGAATGATAAACTTGTCCACCTCAACAATGTCGAGCGTGGCCACGAACCAGGCCAGGACGTCGTGGAAGTTCATTTGGAAGAGGGCTGGAACCAGGTGCTGATGAAAATTACTCAAGGAGTCGGCGGTTGGGCGGCTTCCCTAGCCATAACTGATCTGGATCATAAAGTGATGAATGGATTAAAGTATCTATAAAAATAGAAAGCCGAGTAATAGGAATAATGATTCCAATTTATCAAGGTTCTTAATTTGATGTGAGGAGAAGGTGAGCGATTCAAAAATAGTAGTAGTCGGAAGTTCAAATACGGATATGATCATTCAGTTGGGTAAAATTCCGGTTCCGGGCGAGACAGTTCTTGGCGGTAAATTTTCTATTGCTGCAGGAGGGAAAGGAGCGAACCAGGCAGTTGCAGCAGCGCGGGCTGGTGGTAATATTACATTTATTGCTTGTGTTGGGGACGATATGTTTGGTAATCAAGCAGTTGAGGGATTTATAGGCGATGGTATTAATGTGGAATATATAAAAAGAGTTGAAAATGCTGCTTCCGGTGTGGCTCTGATCTTTGTTGGAAAGGGTGGTGAAAACAGCATTGCAGTTGCTTCCGGGGCAAATGCGAATCTGCACCCTGAAGATATTACAGATTTAAAACAGGTGATCACCAAGGCCCAAATTCTTGTAATGCAACTGGAAACACCAATTGATACAGTAACCAGAGCAGCGCAATTGGCACATGAGGCCGGTGTGAAGGTTATTCTGAATCCGGCACCTGCCCAGCCCCTGGATGATGAATTATTAAAAATGATTTCCATAATAACCCCAAATGAAATCGAGGCAGAATTATTAACAAATATTAAAGTAGAAGATGAGATCAGTGCCGGGAATGCGGCAGACGTTCTCCTGGGAAAAGGCATCGGCTCTGTTTTGATAACATTAGGTGCACGGGGTGTTTTACTGGCTACTGGAGAAAAACAGGAGTTGATACCGGGGTTTGAGGTGGATGTCGTCGATACAACAGCCGCCGGTGATGTATTTAACGGAGTATTGGCTGTTGGACTGGCGGAGAATAAACCATTTGATGAAGCGATCCGATTTGCCAACGCTGCTGCCGCGCTTTCTGTAACAAAATTAGGTGCCCAGCCCTCTGCACATTCGCGTGAAGAGATTGATTTTTTCTTGAATAAAAGGCAATAAAAAACAAGAGTTGAATGTGACCCATAAATTACAGTCAATCCTCATTAAGGTCGCAGTGCTGTTCCGAAATTGTTTAATTCAGCTGACAACTCGCTGCAACGGATTCGGGAAAATAACGACGCTGAGCTCTAAACATGATATTGCCAAATAAAAATGGTTATGCGGAAACCATATAATTAGAGGTAAGCGGTGGAATTGAACATGGATCTTGTCGAACTTTCACTTCTACTTAAATATTGTGGCGTGTTTATTTTCTTGGGCATATTGCAGCAGAGCAATTGGAGAACTCCCCAAGTATGAACAATTTTCCCACTGATATGAACTCTCAGAGAAAATATTTTATTGCGGTTTCATGCTTGTGGAAAGAACGGAATGAAAATGAAGTATTTATTATCAGTTATTTTAATTATCTCAATCTTTGTTATCCCGTGTTTTGCTTCAACCAATTTAATTACTCAGCAGGACACAACTCATCCATCGCAAAATATTCAGGTAGAGCGCTGGAATATATTTGAAATAAAATTAGATGGTCCTCAAACAAGCAATCCTTTTGTTGATATATCCTTAAGTGCTGAATTTAAAAAGGGTGACAAATTATTTGCTCCACAGGGATTTTATGATGGAAACGGTATTTATAAAATTCGATTTATGCCTGCTACAGTTGGTGAATGGAGTTATATCACTCAAAGTAATAAAAAAAAGTTAGATGGAATTAAAGGAACGTTTACCTGCATTGAAGCATCTCCAAACAATCACGGCCCTGTTCGTGTTCGAAACAAATATTACCTCGTCTATGAAGACGGAACACCCTATTTTCAACTTGGCACCACTTGTTACGCCTGGGCTCACCAGGGTGATAAAATGGAGCAACAAACGTTGAAAACATTGGCACAAGCTCCATTTAATAAAATGCGCATGTGTATCTTTCCTAAAGATTATGTCTATAGTAAAAACGAGCCTGTCTATTATCCTTTTGAGGGGAAGCCTTTAAAAGATTGGGACTTTACTCAATTCAATCCCGAGTTTTGGCAGCATTTCGAAAAAAGAGTCATGGATTTGCTCAAACTGGGTATCGAGGCAGATATCATTTTATTCCACACCTATGACCGCTGGGGATTTGAATACATGGATAAGGAGAGTGATGACCGCTACATTCGCTATGCTGTGGCGCGTTTGTCGGCTTTTCGCAATGTGTGGTGGTCGCTGGCAAATGAGTTTGATTTTATGCCTGATAAAAAAGAGGCAGACTGGGATCGATTTTTTCAAATTATTCAAGAACATGATCCTTATCAGCATTTACGTGGAATCCATAATGGCAACCGCTGGTATGACCACAACAAACCCTGTGTTACCCATGCAAGTATTCAGACATCGAATATGGCTGCCGGCATCCGTTTTCGTAAGCAATATCAAAAACCGGTGATTTATGACGAGTGTAAATATGAAGGAAATATTCCCCAAGGTTGGGGACAGCTCTCACCTGAAAAAATGGTGCAATCTTTTTGGAAGGGTACGTTAAGCGGTTGCTATGTGGGTCATGGTGAAACGTATCTGCATCCTAAAGATCTGTTGTGGTGGGCAAAGGGAGGTGTACTGCACGGCAAAAGTCCGGAACGTATTGCTTTTCTAAAGAATTTTATGTCAAAGGCTCCAAATTTTGAAGAACTAGAGCCAATTGGGGATGACAAAGGTAACTTTGTTTTAGGCATACCCGGAAAATATTATCTGGTTTATGGTAGGACCTCCGGCAATTCGAGTTTAGAACTTGCAGGTGATACACCCTATAAAATTGATGCCATTGACACCTGGCAAATGAAAGAAAACCCTTATGGAACTGCTCGGCCAGGAAAATACACGTTTGCATCTCCAAAAGAAAATATAGTTTATCGTTTCACACCCTATGCTTCTGGTGAAAAGATGCGGCCCGAGGTCGTTGCATCAGCTGATGTGATTCATGGCGCTGCACCGCTCACTGTAAATTTTTCATCTTCTACAAAAATGAAAACGCATTGGGATTTCGGCGATGGTTCTACGTCTCCGGAAAATAATCCTTCGCACTTGTTTAAAGATTTTGGCCGCTATCTAGTTACGCTTACCGTAACAGACAATAACGGTCTTTCAGCATCAACTACATTGGCTGTAACGGTGCTGCCACCCGCGCCTAAAGATTTAAGTGATTTCCCAACCTGGCCGGGGTCAAAGTCTGATATGCAATTTGTCTGGCAAAATGATAAAGAATCTAACACTGTTGAAGCACGTGATGATGCGAAAATCAGTAATGTCGGAGAAATGGTCATCGGTAAAGGCGCCTTTGTTGCTCATGATATTAATGATAAATTATTAAGTGCATGCCGGAAAACGAACCAACTGACTATCGAAGGTATAATTACTATTTCAAAAATGGATCAAGCCGGACCGGCGCGAATTGTATCTTTTTCAAAAGATTCCAATAGACGGAATTTTACATTAGCTCAGGAAGGTAAGAATATTGTGATGCGATTGCGAACTCCTGACACTGGTTTGAACGGCCTGAATCCGCAAGTTTCTGTTTGCCAAATTACACCCAATGAACCCATGCATATAATAATCAGCTATTATCAGGCCAATCTTTATTGCTACTTAAATGGCAAATTAGTCTATCAGGGCAGCGATGTGCGAGGCGACTTTAGCAACTGGGAAGCTTGTCATCTTATTTTTGGGGATGAATATAGTGGAGGTAGAAACTGGGCTGGTAAAATTAAAAATGTCTCAATTTATAATCGTTTTGTTGGCCCTGAAGAAGCGGGATACAAATTTAAATTGTTGATAGTAAAATGATTATAAAAATACTAACCGAAATAATAGGTTTTTTAGGGTGTGTAACCCGCTTTATACTAGTAAAGCTTTGATAGGTGAAACTTACGCAATCGGCTACTATTCTTACACTAAACGTTAAGTTTTAAATAGTAAGGGCCACTAATGTTTTATGATATCTTTGTAAATTGAATTTTCGGTATAATAAAATATCTTAGATCATATCCACATATTAGGATGCAATATATAATTGCCTTAGCTGTTTTGGCAACAATATCACACGCCCAAATAATCCCACAGACTGAAAAGCCGGATTTTTCACACAAAAGAGGTTTTTATAGTGAACCCTTTTATTTAACAATAGCGGCTGAGCCGGTTAACTCAACGATTCGATTTACGACCGATTGTTCCAAACCGGATAGGAATGTAGGCACGCTTTACACAGAACCTATACTGATATCTAAGATGACAACAATCCGTGCTGTTGCTTACGAAGATACCACATTACGTTCTGAAGTCCGAACACATTCCTTTGTTTTTCCTGCCGATGTGCTTACACAAGATGACAGCGGCGTTCCGGAAGAAGAACATAGTCAAGATCATGTTTTCTGGACAGAAGAATTTGATATGGATGATGTGACTCAATCAGAACAGGAAATGATAGAAGCACTTTTGGATATTCCGACGATGTATATCTCGGCTCCGTGGGATTCAATATTTGGAATAGCCGGAATACATCGCGGACAAAATTTAGAGGAGTACGGCGGAGATCTACCCCATCCTGACTGGATTGAACTAGTTGAGTGTTCTGTAGAAATGATCTATCCGGAAAATTACCGGAATGGCCGATTTAAAAACTGGCAGGAAAACTGTGGAATCAAAATTCAAGGTGGCGCAGGAAGATGGAATAATGGTTCATTTGATCACAAACAATCATTCACATTGGAATTTAAAAGGAAATATGGCGCCGCCATGTTAAAAAACGACTATTTAATTTCAGCGCCTTTTAATCGTGAATCTGCGCCAGATAAATTTGATAAAATAATTATCAGAACCGGTTTTAATAGAGATTGGGGGTCCGATTGGGATCGGGCAAATTGTGCATATACAAGGGACCAGTTTGGACGTGATTTACAGATCCTGATGTCGGGCTGGGGCTGTCATGGTACTTATGCACACCTCTACATAAACGGAAAATACTGGGGGCAATATAATCCCTGTGAGCGTATGGATAATCATGCACTGGCAACCTACTTTGGCGGGGAAAGTGAAGATTATTTTTATGGCAAAGGTAAAGGCGGCATAAAATTCGGGAGTCCTGATCGATATAATTATCTTAATAATACAGACTGGACCAATAGACAACTTAGTGAACTCGCAGAATACCTGGCGATTGATAACTATATAGATATAGCATTGGTCCATTGTTATTCAAATGCAGGCGACAGTCCTCAATATTACTTTGGCTGCCGTACGAATCCTCCCGGCCCTCTCTATTATACTGGATGGGACTTGGAAGACAGTTTTGATGGTGGCGCCAGAAGATCCGGTCCGCCTGTTTCTATGGAAACTTATAATATGCCGTATAGTGGTGATAAATTTAAGGCCTATTTTAAAATTAAAAACAATATCGACTTTAAAATGAAATTTGCCGACCGGGTTTATAAGCATTGTTTTAATGAAGGTGTTCTATCAGATGATCGCGTTATTGCGATATGGGATTCCAGTTGTCGGGTCATCGAAAAATCGATACTCTGTGAAATAGCCCGTTGGGGAGATGAGCGTGGCGTCGTTTACGATTATGAACATTGGAAAAATGAGTGTAAGGATGTACGTGATGACCTGACCGGAAGATCAGATTTATTAATTGCTGAATTGAGAAAATCAGGAATGTATCCCAGTATCATTATACCGCCATTACATTTTAAAGTCGGAAGCGAAATAATAACAACACCTACATATAATTGTCATGAAGGTTCTTCTCTTACAATAGTTTTTTCGATGTCGGCTGGTGGAGAGATTTACTATACATATGATGGTTCGGATCCGCGAGCATGGGATCTGACAGGAAATACTTCAGCTTCCGCAGTAGAAGTGAACGACCAAATAGTAACATTTCCTATAACACACGCTACGACGATAAAGGCGCGAATTAAAGATTCGGGTGTATGGAGCCCACTTCAAGAACTAAAAATTATCCCTAAAAAGACCTCACCGGTGGTAATAAATGAAATAAACTACGATTCGGATGCAGATTATGATACCGAAGATTGGGTGGAAATCTATAATAACAGTGAATCGGATATTTCACTGGCTGGCTGGAAGTTAAAAGATTCAAATGACGAGAATATTTTCGAATTCAGACAAAATACAACTTTAAAACAGGATTCATATTTAGTCATTTGTTATGATACAACAGCGTTTAATGCGTTATTTGCAGATGTTGACAATTATACCGGTAATATTAATTTCAAATTTGGGAACGAAGGAGATGCTGTTCGAATTTTTGATAATAACAATACACTCGTCGATCTTGTCGTATATGATGATGTATCGCCCTGGCCGGTTCAGGCGGCGGGAGGTGGCGCAACATTAGAGCTTTTAAATCCTGAATTCGATAATACCCAGGTTGAAAACTGGCAGGCATCAAATGATTTCGGTTCTCCCAGTCGACGGAATAGTACGTTTACTGTAACAGTTATTAATCAGGATAAGGAATCACAAAACAGGCTTAAGAATTTTACACTTATGCAAAATTATCCAAATCCTTTTAATCCAACGACAAACATCAAATATAATATAGCAACAGCAGGCGTTGTCACACTAAAAATTTATAATATTACCGGACAGGAAGTCGAAACGCTCGTCAATGAGCATCAAAATTCCGGTTTACATTCTGTGAAATGGACTGCACAAGGAATAGCCAGCGGAATTTATTTATACCAATTAAGGACAAAAGACTTCTCAGCCATAAAGAAATTAGTTTTAATAAAGTAAGACAACTGATATAAAAATATGAATTTATATATGGAGAAAACTGTTATGATTAAATCAATTTTCATTACCATTCTGGTATTGATAGGATGTTCTGTAACGGCTTCGGCTCAAAATGAAATAAATATCCTGAGTTTTAATGGTAATACAGGGTATATACACGATTCTAAATCAGATGCAGAAACGATGGTAAAAGAAATTTGTGCGAGGAATAATTGGAAAATAACGACCACTTCAGATCCGGCCTTTTTTACGGATTCAAATCTTTCAAAATTCGATGTGATAATTTTCAACAACAACTGCGGCACGGACGGGCCCATATTCGAACCTGATGAGCAGAAATGCTTTCAGAAATATATCCGTTCCGGCGGTGGTTTCGTGGCGATCCACTGTGCTGGAGCCGTCTGGCATGAGACTGGTGAATTCAAGGAGTTGTATGAGAAACTGGTCGGGACGAAATTGGTTGCGCACCTGAGTGTTCAAAAGGCTAAACTGACCATAGAAAACAGAAACCATATCAGCACGCTGCATCTTCCCGTTGACTGGGAGGTTACGGATGAGTGGCATTACTTCAATTATAATCCCCGGGAAAATGTCAATGTCCTGATATCTCTGGAAGAGAGCTCCTATACCGGCAAAGAAAAAATGAACGGCGATCATCCGGCCACATGGTACCATGAATATGACGGGGGACGATCTTTTTTCACCACTTTCGGGCATATCATCGAAACGTACAAGGATGAAAACTTTCGACAACTCGTAGCGGGTGGGATCATGTGGGCCGCCAAACTGGATGGGGAATATGATTTTGAGCCGATCCAAAAAAATCTGATGCTCGATTTGAACGCTGACAAAGATGTGGTTATCGAAGATGGAAATAAAGTAAGCAAATGGACCAACCAGGTTGCATCAAGTCCGGCTAACTATTTTGTAAAAAGAGATTCAGGCCGTACCGTCAGCGGTTCGGGAAGACCGGGCCTGAAGATAAACTCGCCGGATATCAGGGGGCACAACACCATCGTATTTAACAGGCAGGAGCTTGTTAACCATCAGGAGGATCTATTTGATCACCTGTTGACAGGCGCCGGATATACCTGGTTTGCTGTTTTGGCTCCATATACTCAATTAATCGGGCTAGAGGATGTGAATTCGTTTTTTGGAAACCTGAGGTATTGTCAAAAGTTTATGAAAAAAAGGGATAAGGGTATGAAAAAGTTGATGTGGATTAATTTATTAATTAAGGTGTTTGTTAAATAACAAAGTGAAAGTAAGTGATATTGACATGAAGCAATAAATCACTTCGCTTGAATCAAAGAAAGAACGCTAAAGCTTCCTGTCAGCTGGAAACAGCGCCATTTATGGTGCTTTATTTGATTCAGCGTACTGCTTTATCAGTTCGTGATTTCTCGCGAAAAGATAAAATAAATGAGATAAAGGTATAAAAAAGGTTTTTTTAGGCATAGGCAACAAAAATAGCGCAGAAAAGAGGGTATATCTTGTACAAAGTCTTTTATTCATAGGCTTGTCTTCTTTGTTAAAATTAGCGATTAAAAATAACGAAAAACTAGGGGAGGCAAGCCTAAATTTAGCTAATTAATTGATTAATATGTAGATATGTATATTAATATTAAAAATCTTTTGACAATACCATTTATATTTCAGGGAGATAATTATGATAGTAAAGTTAATCTTAAATATTTCATTAATATCTCTGGCATTTTGGGTGTTGGGCTGTTCTGGTGAGCTAAAGACTGATACTGATGCCGCGGTTTCGCTATTTGACGGTAAAAGTTTTGCAGGATGGGAAGGTGATTTGAACTGGTTTCGCATCGAAGATGGATCAATTGTCGCCGGTTCACTTGAAAGAGAAATTCCGCACAATCTGTTCCTGTGTACAACGAAAGAGTATGGTGATTTTGAATTAAAAGTTGAAGCCAAACTTGTTGGAGCGGGTGATAACTCTGGTGTTCAGTTTAGAAGCTGTCGTGTTACCGGAGAAACTGAGGTCAGTGGATATCAGGCGGACATGGGGGGCCCGATCGGTGATTTTGGTGTGGTATGGGGCAGTCTTTATGATGAGTCACGACGAAGGAAAATGCTAGTAACCGCGAATGAGGAAGAGATATTAAAAGTATACCGACCCAATAACTGGAACGAAATTGTTGTAAAATGCCAGGCTAGCCATATTCAAATTTGGGTAAATGGTTACCAATCAGTTGATTATACTGAGGACGATGACTCTATAGAAAAAAAGGGAATTATTGGATTACAAATTCATGAAGGTGCTCCGGCAGAAGCCTGGTTTAGGAATATAACATTGACCGAACTATGATATTATTCGATACTTGATAAAAGATGAACGTATAACAACGGCTTCAACTCGGAACAAGCATGTGTCCGGTTTCATATCATCTGCTCAGGCTCTGAGCGCACTTGTCCGGTTAAGCCTGTCCATTATACCAAAATTAGCAATATTAACTTTTCAACATAACATAAGAGGTCTGTTATGAAAATTGAAAAAATCATTTTGGTTGTATTTACTCTAATGGCATTTCTAATGTGTCTGGCATGTGAAGACAGTGGGTCGAAAACCAAAAATGTCAGCGACTCGGATACGGATACCGAAGTGGTTGGTATTCCAGTCATTTATGAAACGGACATGACACTGGATGTAGATGATGTTGGTGCACTGGCCGTGTTACATGGATTGCAAACTGAGGATGAAGTGACCATTCTTGGTGTTTGTTACAACGAAGTACACACATTGGCACCTGCAGTAATTGACGCGATAAATACCTATTACAATCGCGGTACAATTCCCATTGGTATTTACAGCAAAAGTTTAAATAACCCGGACCCGTCCGATTACTACACTAACAACCGCGATTATGATGTAGATAACATGACGCATGATTTGAGTGATAATATGGTGACTGACGCTGTGGATGTGTATAAGCAAATACTTACCACTCAGACCGACAATTCTGTTGTCATTATCAGTGTTGGTTTTCTCAATAATTTACATGACCTGTTATTAGATCCAGAGGGCTATGCTCTTGTAGAGAACAAAGTCAAACTATTGGCTGTGATGGGTGGGTTGCACAATGACGGTTTTAACTTTGTTCGACATGATCTAGTGGACCAAACTCAGTATGTTATAGAAAACTGGCCAGTTACTTTGGTAACCACTCATGTGGGGGGAGATATGATTACCGGTGAGACCCTTACGAGCAGTACTCCCAGTAACAACCCGGTCAGAAGATCATATGAATTGGAATGGGGTGTGGGACCAAACAAGGGCAGGTCCAGCTGGGATCAGGTGACCGCAATGTATGCTGTCTTTGGCACCAAATATTACTTTGAGGATTGGGATGGAGGCGGTAGTCTGGTTAATGGATATTCCTGGAGCTTCAAAGCTGGCCACAGAGGATATGCGGCGCCCAGGAATGACAGGCAAATAGAACAGGAAATAGAACGTTTGATGACCCTTGTGCCCTAATCGTGTATTTTGATTTCAAGAAGAATATGGGAGTTGAACAGCCCAAATCTGTTATTGGCACAACAGTTTTGTGTTACATTTATAATAAACTAAACTTGAGGTAAAAATGAGAAATCTAATTCTTTTTTCGATCGCTATTCAATTCTTATTCTTAGGATGTATAGATGCAGATCGTAATAGCAAGACTGAGCGTTATTATATTAATAGTCAAACCGGAAATGATACCAATAAAGGGACTTCAGTGAATTCACCCTGGAAAAGTCTCGAAAAACTGGAAGAAATGAATTTTCAGCGCGGGGACCGTATTTTGTTCGCAAAAAATTCGGTCTTTCAAGGAGGGATGCTGTTTCAATCTTCCGGCAGTACTGAAAATCCGATTGTAATAAGCAGTTATGGTGAGGGATCACTCCCTACTTTCAGTAATCCGGATCAGAATGAGATGAATGGAAATGTGTTTCAGATCAGCGGGAGCCATATTGTGATCGATGGGTTGTCCTTCTCAAAATGCGCGGATGCTAATTCCAAAAACGGCAAATCCGTTTTGGAAGCTGGAGCCATTTTCACCCAGACGAAAGCGGACGATATTACGATCAAAAACTGCACATTTACCGATTGCCCGATTGGTGTGAATATCACCGGACAGCACAGTTTGATTACCGGCAATACCTTTAAAGACTGCAATCGCTTTCTCGCTGCACCCAATTGGGGACCATTGGGAATAGTAATAGGGAATGCTTACAATGAAATTTCGTATAACACTTGCTCGAACTATGTGAATGTTGGTGGGGCCTATGGGGCTGATGGTGGTTTTATTGAATTAGATGATCGGTACTTTGGCACTAAAGTTCACGACATCAAAATTCATCATAATAAATCCTTTGATAATATGGGTTTCCTGGAAATCGAAACCCAGGTGGAAGGGGACAATATTGATGTCTATTACAATTTAAGCGACGACTATCAGCAATTCATTTTCTATTGGGGAGGAGACAACTCCAGGATAGAAAACAACACAGTCATCCGGACGAAACCCTCACTCAACGGGGCGGTCAATACCGTGTTCACCATGCGAAACGGAAACTTTACGCTGAGAAATAATATTTTTGTCGTGGCCAATGGCGTGCAGGTGCTGGCGACGGCACCTTACGATGCCGGAAATTACGATCAGGTGATTCATGAGCACAATCTTTATTACTGCACCGACGGCAGTACGGATGATCCCTGCGGAAAGCCGCTGGGATCAGGAGGAATTATTGCGAATCCACAATTTGTAGAAATTGATTGCGGTGATTATACATTAAGTTCAAACAGCGCCGCTATTAATAGCGGTATGGTTTTAGGTTACGGTTTAGATTTAGACAATGTACCTATTGAAAAGAACCAGATCCCTGATATGGGGGCATACGAAAGAAAGGAATGATCAGTCCTGATTGTATCCAATGTTCGGCCGTGCTTCAGAGCTGCTTCGCAAGCTTCACATAGTGGCTTGCACCAAAGTGAGGACCAATAGGTACATGTGAAAGGGTAGTGTAAAATAAATATGAAAGAATGTAGGCGAGGAAATAAAAGATTTATGCAGATCAACAACTACAGATATGGTATTATATTTTTTTTAAAAAATCTCATAAAAATCGATTGGAGGACACTTTTATGAATTCAAAAAGACAGATTACAGCACCTGCACTATTTACGTTTTTTCTGATAGTGGGATTGGTGGGCATCCTCTTTTTACACTGTGTGCGTCAAGAACCATCAGCAAGTGAACTTGTTGCTCGAAATAAAGTTCTGATTGACCGGGCAAATGAGCTGTTTCCCAGCCCTTATAACGATTTCGGTCCTGCTCGAAGCTATGAACATACAGATGGTGTTGTATTACCATACCGCATGTTTGAACCAAAAAGGGAAGATGATGAAATCTATCCAATGGTATTATTCTTGCATGGCTCCGGCGGCACTGGAACTGACAATCTGGGCCAATTTAAGGACCTAATCGTACCACCAACAGTCTGGGCCTTTCCTGAAAACCAAACGCAACATCCATGCTATGTGCTTGTCCCACAAGGCCCGGATAGACCAAGCTGGCCTCATGCCAGAATACCGGCCCTCAAAGCTCTGTTGGATAGTTTAATTGCCAATAATCCCATTGATTCAAACAGAATATATATCTCGGGCCTTTCCATGGGAGGGATGGGTACCTGGGCTATTATTCAAGAACATCCAGATTATTTTGCCGCGGCCGTTCCTATTTGTGGGGGTGGCGATGTGAATGAGTTAGATGGGATAATAAATAACCATCTTCCCATCTGGGCTTTTCACGGAGAGGTGGATCCTGTCGTTGATATTGATGCATTCTCGGATAGATGGAATGCAGAAGACGCCTTCACTGGACAAAGGACATTAGTGCGAGAGTTAATAAGCCGGGGAATGGAACCCGCCCCAAAATACACCTGGTATCTGGATGTAAAGCACAATTCCTGGGACGGCGCCTACTCAGATCCTCTGTTGCTTGATTGGGTCTTTTCACAAAGTAAATAGGGTAATGTTACATGGCTTCCGAAATCGTCTCGTTAAGTAGCGATTCCCGTTGATTTTTAGATGAGCCAAATTATTTTATCATATAATTATTAAGTGAGATTAAGGAGGAAAGAAATGAAAACCATCAACAAATCAGTGTTTTTTATTGTAATGGCAATTATGTCCTTTACCGTACTTAGCAAGGCTGGATCTGCTCAATCCCCTATCGTTGTCGGCGCTGATATCGCCATCGTGCAAACTGAATACGGCAAAGTCAGAGGCTACATTCATGATGGTACGTATGTTTATAAGGGCATTCCTTATGCACATGCTGAACGGTTTTTACCACCTGAAAAACCGGACGCGTGGGAAGGCATAAGAAGCTCCTTATTTTGGGGGCCGACCTGTCCAATGATGACACCGCCTACCGTAGACGATGATGAGTTTGTATACCGGCATGATTGGGGATATCCGGGTGAAGATTGCCTGAGCTTGAATATCTGGACACCTGAAATCAATGATGGTAAACATAGACCTGTCATGGTCTGGATTCATGGTGGCGCTTATGCCTGGGGTTCGTCTCAGGAGCTTCCATGCTATGATGGCGAAAATCTCAGTAAAAAAGGTGATATCGTGATGGTTTCTGTGAACCACCGCCTAAATGTATTGGGATTTTTGGATCTATCTGCCTTTGGTGAAAAATACAAATTTTCAGCGAATGCCAGTATCATGGATCTTGTGGCAGCTTTGGAGTGGGTGAAGAACAATATCGCTAATTTTGGCGGCGATCCGGACAACGTCACAATCTTTGGGCAATCTGGCGGCGGTGGCAAAGTGTGTACATTGCTGAACGCGCCTTCCGCTAAAGGTCTTTTCCATAAAGCAGTTGTTCAAAGTGGTGCGAATCCCAGATTTCAGAAACAGGAATTAACCCAGCGACTTGGCAAGGCCGTTGTCGAAGAACTGGGTTTACAGCCTTCGCAAATAGATTCCATTCAGAAGGTGCCCTATACTGAACTTGCGGCAGCGACAAAGCGGGCTATCAAAAAAGTCTCGGAACAACTTGCTGCAGAAAATAATCCTGAAACTCGGTTTCGCTTTGGCTTGAGACCGACTCTTGATGGTGATTTCCTGCCCTATGAAGTGAGCGATCCAAGAGCGCTGGCCATTTCAAAAGATGTGCCGGTTATATTTGGCACGGTCAAAAATGAGTTTAATATTTTAATATGGAGCAACCCCCTTATGAAAAATGCTCCCCTGGATACGGTCAAGAATTTCATTCATAAAAAATATGGTGATAAAGCAGATGCCTACATAGCTGCTGTAAAGCAGGCTTATCCTGAAGATACCAAGCCCACGGACTTGATAGACGTTGATCTCGGGTTCAGGCCCGGCACTGTTATCCATGCCAATCTTAAATCGTCTAACAGCGATGCGCCCGTTTTTATGTACATGTTCACCTGGCAATCGCCGATTTTCGACGGTGACTACAAATCGGTTCATTGTATAGAATTGCCTTTTGTTTTCAATAATATCGCCCTGTGGGAAGAATTGACAGGCGGAGGAGAAGATGCTTATGTACTTGCAGACAAAATAAGCCAGGCATGGATAAATTTTGCTCGCAATGGTGATCCGAACCATGACGGATTGCCAAAGTGGCAACCATATACCGAAGAAAACGGCACGACCATGTTTTTTGATAATAAATGCGTTATACGCCACCATCATGATAAAGAACTCTTGAAAGTCACCGCCGGGGAATGATCGATATATTGAATAATAACCAGAAGGAGAAATTCAATTTAGATGTACGTTGTTATTTTCATCTAGTGTCACGTCACACTTGTAATGACGTATAGAATGTAGTAAGTTACTTCATCAAACAAAAGGTGGAGTGACTATGAAGAAATACAAAGTAACATTGACAAAAGAGGAAAGGCAAGAATTAACCTCCATAATCCAAAAAG
>DAOUYY010000055.1 GCA_030665885.1 Fidelibacterota bacterium | reverse complement strand
CTATGTTGTATTGGCAGTTGTTCAGAAACGTGCACTTGATTTTTGGCTTGGAGATTTTAACGGTGTAGATGTTTTCGAAGTTACTTTGGAAAATCGAGGAAGTATTGTTGAGAAATTATTGCAATACCGGGAGTCGTTTGTGAAGCGTGAGACGGGATGAGTGAAACGTGAAATTTGAAGAATTATATAATGATGAAAGTAGGATTGGTATCTGGCAGCGGTTCAGCAATAGGAAGGTCGCATATTGGTTTTATTGAGGCTCTACACAGGAAAAAATATTCCAATAAGCTATATTGCCGGAACAAGTATAGGGGCATACGTGAATGGGTTAGGCGAAATTGCAAGCAATCTTTTTTCCTTTAAGGAAGCTCAATTATGAATGATAATTTAACTTTGGAAGAAAAATCAAACCAAGAACTCTGGAATCGCCGTATTTCAGACCACATGAAATCTTGGTATGATATTGATAATTTTAAAAAAGGGGATTCCTCACTCGATGAAATTCAAATTAAAGAAGTTGGAAATGTAAATGGAAAACACCTTCTTCATCTTCAATGCAATATCGGTATTGATACTCTTTCATGGGCAAGGAAAGGGGCTATTGTTACAGGTATCGATTTCTCTCCCAAAGCAATTAATATTGCTAAAAAACTAAAGAAAGAAACAAATATTGATGCTCAATTTGTTTGTTCAAACATTTTCGATTTGAAAGAAAATATTAATAAGAAGTTTGATATAGTTTATACTTCTCAAGGAGTTCTTGGATGGCTTAAAGATTTATCAAAATGGGCTTCGATAATTAGCCACTTTTTAAAGCCAAACGGTATGTTCTACATAATGGAGATACACCCATTTGTTAATATATTTGATTATTTTGCTCAAGAACCTATAATAGTCCACTCCTATTTTAATTCAGAAAAACCTGTATCTTACAAAGAAAATGAAAAATTTAAAGGGTATGAATGGACATGGTCCCTTAGCGATATAGTAAATTCTTTGATTAAGGAAAATTTCACCATAAAATTTTTAAATGAATATGATAAAATATTCGGTAAAACCCATTCTTTTATGGAAAGAACAGATAAAAACTGGTGGCATATCTCTGGTTTAAAAATTCCCTTAATGTTTACTTTAAAAGCAATTAAACAAGAAAAAGAATAAAACCAGGAGATTGCTCCCAACATTACCTAACAGTATATATAAACATTGAAATGTCAAATATACCCAAACTGTATTATACAGCTGGTAGGCTTAAACTTTAAAAGAATTTGCACTTCAGCTTAAAAAATGATTTTTTACCATTTATTATGAGAACAAATAAGCAGAATCATTCACATATTTGCGAATTGTGAAGCCTTGCCGACAACTGTCGGAATCAAGCTGCTCAGGTGAAACCGCTTGCCCCGCAAGATGATGAGTGTGAACTGCTTGAACCGGCAATTGAGGGAGCGGATATTTTTTTCTTTGCCTTATACTCTCCACATTCAGGACACTTTATTTCCGAATCAGGAACACTGTAAGATATAACAAGTTCCTCGAATAATTTCCCACAATTTTCACATTCATAATCATAAACCGGCATAAGCATCTCTTCAAATTGATCAACTTTTAACTAATAACAATCAGCAATCCGAAATTACTAATTTTTTAGATATATTTTCAACCATATCGTTACATCTGAAATTGCTCGAAATGATATTTTTATTATGAACCTAATTTTTATGAGATTTGATAAATCCACTGGAAAGTCATCATTATTTCTAATAACTTTCCAACCGAAAATTATTGGGGAATGAATGAAAACAAGAATATTTTTTTTACTTCTAGTAACTCTCTCTTTAGGAATTTATCAAGAATCTGAATCTCAAATAGGTAGAGTCGGTCAACCTCCGTTAACCGGAGATCCAGACGACAGGCAGGCAAGTATGAGTCGTATTCTTGAAAATGAGCCTGTAGTAAAAGTTTTTACCAAGGATGGTCGTCGAAAAAAGGCTATTATAACTTTTGAAACTATATCTCCTCTCCCAGCCGCTTATTGCCATTACGGGACTTACCTGTCTGATCAAAAAGTACGAACCCCTGTATACAGACATTTCGGAAAGGAAAAGTTAGCCGGTAATTCCTTATATCATTCAATTACTATTGACCTTTCCCGTCTTGAGTACCCTCTTTATGATTTTGGAGGTGTTTTTGCTCCTCAAGGTGGGGGGACTGTATGCTATCGTTTAATGCTTCCTGATCCAGAGAGGTCAACTACACATATTTTCGATAGACGATTTGAATACCGTGGAAATCGTGATGTTGTTTGCATTACAGAAGGTCCCTGGATTGACATCACGTCGCCAAATGGCTTTACAATATCCTGGAATACTGACAGGCTATCAAGATGTACTGTACTGGTTGATGGTGTTTCGTATAAATCTCCCGAAAATACACATCATGAAGTTGTTGTTGATAATTATTCAGGGGTGAATCACAAATATCAGGTTAAAGCTACCTCAGATTCGATAATTGTATCCACTCCTGTTTTCGAATTCAAAACTCCTGATAGCTCCGGGAAATTCTTATTTGCTGCAATGTCAGATAGCCGCTCAGGTTTTGGTGGGTTTACCAATAATTCCAATGGTGTGAACATTAATACTCTTAGAAGGTTATTCATTGATGCTTACTCGAGAGGGGCAGAATTTATAATATTTGCAGGCGACCTAATAAATGGTCACACTACAGATGAGAAAGATTATATAATGCAGCTTCAGTCCTGGAAGGATGCAGTCGAACCCGTGGGACATATTATGCCCATTTTCGAGGGAATGGGCAATCATGATCTCGTTCTAGATTACTGGAAGGATCCAAGACATAAATATGGAATAAGAATGGACAAAGTTTTTGGTAATTCAAGTGAAGACCTATTTGCTCGGGAATTTGTAAATCCAATTAATAACTATCCCGAAAAGGAAAGTTCTTCTGCTCCTACATATAAGGAAAATGTTTACTATTTTGATTGGGATAATACCAGATTTGTATCAGTAAATAGCAATTATTGGTGGGCGGCATGGGCAGAAGATATTGGCGGAAATATTCAAGGCTATATTCTTAAGAATCAAATGAAATGGTTAGAAAAAGTTTTAGAAGAATCTGAATCTAATAAGAAAATAAAGCACGTTTTTGTCTTTACTCATGAGCCATCCTTTCCGGTTTCTGGTCATCTTAGTGATGCAATGTGGTATTCAGGCGGTTCCCCGGAATCCAATAGAACTATTGATAATAAGCCATTAAATAGGGAATATGTAATCAAATTTAGAGATAGATTTTGGAAAGCATTATCTCAAAATGGAAAAGTTCGTGCTTTAATTGTCGGTCATGAGCATAATTATGTTCGCATGCTTATTGATTCAAAGACCCCTGTCTATCTTGATGGAAGTTCAAATGATGAATTTAAAAACCCTCTTTATCAACTTATTACTGGGGGAGCAGGAGCACCTTATTATGCTCGTATTGATGCAAATATTCCCTGGGAAAGTGCAATTAAGGCATTCTCTTCGCAGGAGCACTATTTACTTTTTAAAGTGGATAAAATGGATATCTATTTATACGTTATTTCAACCAATCAAGAAATAATCGAATCTCTGAAAATTGTAGAAAATGGGGAAATTGTAGAAATTCACCATAGAGGAGAAACTCTATCAAAATTCAAATAGGTTTATTGTGTACCTTAATTAAAGGTTGTCGGACGATTTAGTCTTTTTTTTCTACTTCAGATTCTTTTTTAAATCTACACTTTCCGAATAATTCTTCTGCCTTTTCAGGAGCGATAATCATGAATAGCCCACCAATCGCAACAATAACTCCTATTAGTTTGACCAGCCATACGGGTAGTCCCAATATAAAGAACAATACCAGGCCGAGCACTAACAGGATAATTCCTGAATTTCTCATAATATTACCCTTTCCTTATTTTATCGATTATTATCATTGAATATCCATTTTGCGCGAACTCATCTTCATTTTTGTTAGGTGTGCATGCCCACTTTGTGCTAAGGATAAGAATAAATATTAATGCTCCTATTAAAATTATTATCTGGGCATCATGAGGTATTATTGTTTTTTTATTTTTTTACTTAGATTCTTTCGCTTTTTTGATTTTTTATTGATTTAACCCCCCCGTTTAAGTTTTAATATACAAAATTAACAAACCTCCAATATCATATGAAAATATAGAATACTAATTTATTAGTGTCAATCAATTCAATATTATAAAGCTGTAAGGTATTTAGTATCAACATGGAAATTGAGTTTTTATGTTGTTATTGCAATAACTTTCCTACTCTTAAAAGTTTATTAGAATTGACAAATGTACTTGCTATCAAGTTCCTTTTGGATGCTGTATAATGTAACGTCTGGTATTGTTTGAATCGAATTGAATAGAACATTTGTTTGACAGTAAACGCCGCTTTCTATTTTGTAAAAGTTAAATTTTACCAGTCAGGTATAGTTCCGGAGGACCAGATGAAATTGAGGTTTATTAATAGACCGGGGGACTTCATTTTTTCGAAAAGGCGAAGTGTATCTCTTAGTATAGCTGTATGAAGTGTGACATGGCCTGCCTTGCCAAGGGGTCTTCCAAATGGAAAATTGATAAAAGCACAGCGAGGTGGTGAAAGAATTAGTGCTTGTTCGTAAAAAAGTGATAAGACAGCTGTTGAAATTCCTTTTGCTTCCATTTGTGATGCAATAAAGCACGCTGTTTCTGAGGTTATTGCCGAAGCCGGTATTATCAATGCGCCGGTATTTTCTATTAATGATTCATCACTATCTTTTTGGGATTCTTTTAGAGCATTAATGAGTTTATCAATATTTTTTCTTAGGAGCTCGCGGTTGCGATTACATCCTGAGAAACTATAGATAATATCATCAATTTTTCCGATCAATCCTTCTTTTTGAAGTAAAATAAGTCGTTCAGCTGGAAGAACTACATTTAGATCCTTTTCTGCTTCACTTGGATCCCAATCAATAGGATATAAAACCAATTCTTCTTTTTTAAAATCAGTATTAATTTCTCTGTAATCGTAATCTGATTCGTTTTCATCAGCTGTGAAAGGTTGCTGGTTTTTAAGATAGGCACCGGCAACGGAAATTAAGGTTATTTTACTATCAAGCATTTTTTCAGGAAATGGAACCCAGTCTGTATGTTTTTGAGGCTCCTGTGCACGATATAAACGTGCCATTTGTTCATAGAGGAGTTGCTTTCTTTTGGGTAATAATGTAAAGTCAGTTTTTTTCATGTGCAAATTTAATAAATTTTTTTTACATTCTCAATGATAGAAATTACGATACCAAGGAGATGTGTTTGATTGAAAAGAGAGAATTTTGTATTCATTTTCTAAGGTTGAATTTGTTTACCCCGTTAGATAAGCAAAATCACTGTATAAAACCATTTCAGACTTTGATAAGAATATGAAAAAACAAGATGTAGATTGTTATCTAACGGGGTGAAGAATTTAGAGTTTAGACTTTAAAATTTATCTTCTTTCTATTTTCACAAAATCTGCTGTTTTTATAACAGAATAATTTGTTATTTAAGACAACAACTGAAAAAAATACATCCTATTCTATTACCATTATTTCATCTACAAAATCGATAGTTAATATGATTTTACTGATGATATCTAAACCAAGTGAGAAATGTAACGGTTCAGCACTTTCAGGTTCCATTTGTAATTGATCATCTTTAATATCGCATTTTAAATCTGTAAATATTGTATTTCCTATTTTTAACGTATCGATCTGGAAATAATTACTGGTGGTTTTTTCAGACAAAGAGCCTGCAAATTCAGGGCTAATTTGTGATTTTTTAGACCGTGTGGTTATTGTCATCATGGTTTGTTTTCCGTTAATTGAGCCGTGAAATTTAATAAGACCATTTTTCGGACCTGACTGATTACTCAGGTCTATTGGGATTATTTCAGAGCTGCTCACGATTTCGGAGATTGCTTGTTTCGTTTGAGTAGTAAAAGCAAGAATTTTATTATTAATATCTAATGTCATCCTGCCATTAAGAAAGAAAATTCGACCAATTATACCTTTAGATTTAAAGGGATTATTAGTGTGTTTTAAAATAGATGAGTAGATTACTGGATATGTAACTCCCAATATAGAGATGTTATTGATAAATCCTTCTTCGAGAAGCATTTCTGTATTTCCGATGATGGAAGAAGCCATACGTTGGGGTTCGAAGTCGAGATTTTTAAAAGCATTTTCTTTTAATATCAGTCCGAAACTGCTTAGGTCAAGGAGAATATTTTCCGATTTATTACCAATTGAAACTTCGATTTGAGGTCCAGGAATTTTCCCGGTTGTAGTGATTGGGAAAACCTCTTCGCTTTGATAACCATGTTTCTGAATCCATGAAATCGTATTGAGATCAGGGAGCTGTGGTGCTTTTTGGCAACTGAACGCTGCCATTAATGTATATAGCCCCAAAAAAGTACGACAAATGTGAAATTTTTTAGTTTTATATTTTCTCATGGTTAAGCCTCTTCTTAATTTTGCCATTGATCCATCCTAATCGTATTTCTTCTCTATTGGTAAATTCAGGTATAAATGGTTTAATGTCAAGTAAAGGAGTTCCATCAAGGGCGTCAATGTCTCTGATATAAAGAATGTTGGATTCTATTTTGTCAAGTCGCACAACAGATAACCCTAAGGGATTAGGGCGATTAGGAGATCTTGTGGCGAACAGACCTCTGAGATGATTGTCAAGAAATGGTTTCACTTCAAGTTTATATCCTTCTGATTTATGAAAGTGATAGATTAGAGTGATATGAGAAAATCCATCAAGGTCTTTAAGAGCGGGTGTGAATTTGGGATTCAGTTCAATAGTTCCACAAATATCTTTTGCGAAGTGCGGTTGGATAGGAGCATCATTACGGGATTTGAATGGTGAGTGGATGATACCAATAGGAATCAGGGTTATTTTTGACATAACTGATATTCTATATTTTAAGTTACAAATTTCAAATTATCCTGAATAGATGCCTTTGGCAAAAATTGTAAAAAATAAATTCTATTATTTCTAATATTGACGACATCTTTGGATGGTCATTTCAGATATTCTTCAAGCCATCGGTGAATTTCTATCCACCAGCGAACATTATTTTGCGGTTTTGAAATTACATGCCCTTCATCCGGAAACACAACAAATCGCGATGGTATACCCTGTCTTTGTAAAGCAGTGAACAGCTGTAGACTTTCAGCAAAAGGTACACGATAGTCAAGTTCTCCATGGATAACTAAAGTAGGGGTTTTAAAATTTTTTACAAAGAGATGAGGAGACCACTTGTTATACAGTTCCGGCTCTTCCCAGGGACTTCTACCCATATCCCATTCAGGAAACCACAACTCTTCTGTTGCACCGTAGAAACTGGTTAGATTAAACAAACTTGCATGACTGATGATGCATTTAAAACGGTCAGTATTCCCCATAATCCAATTCACGGAATATCCACCAAATGATCCTCCAATTGCAGCCTGCCTGGATTCATCTATGAAACTATAATTTTCGATAGCATAATCTAAACCTTTCATCAAATCCTCATAACATCGTCCCCCATAATCTCTACTAATCTGTTCACGAAATTCTGAACCGTATCCACTGCTTCCTCTGGGATCTATGAACAAACCAATATACCCCGGTGAAGAAATCAGTTGAAAAGTGAACCAGGTTATCATAAATCTGTCAGCCCACATATTCTGCGGACCGCCGTGAATTGTTAGTATAACGGGATATATCTTTTTAGGATTAAATCCTGGAGGTTTAAGAATAAAGCTGTGAACCTTAGTTCCTTCAGCACCTGTGAACCAAAATTCTTCCAATTTGGGAAGATCTAATTTTTCTACAAGTCCTGAATTTGTAAAAGTAAGCTGAGTAACTCTACCACCTGTAACCGGCATTTTAAATATTTCATTAGGTACGTGATTATAAGAGCGGATAAAAACTAACTTTTTCCCATCTGGTGTAATTTCTATTTGAATATTAAAACCGTCATCTGTAATTCTCTTAACATTTCCCTTTAAATCCACCTTATAGATGGAACAGCGACCTGCCTCACGAGCTGTAAAAAATATCTGCTTACTATCAGGAGACCATAGAATTTGACCAACAGATCGATCGAGGTCATCTGTTAAGCGGATATGTTTTTTCTTTTTCCGATCATAAACTGCAAGACACTTACGATCTGATTCATAGCTAACTTTCTTCATTGCTGTGTAAGCAATATACCTGCCATTTGGGGAATAGTGTGGTTGGCTATCTAATGCAGGATTATCTGTAATTTTTTTCTGCTTCAAACTTTTAATATCAGCGATAAAAATATCATGATTCGTACTGATAGCTAGTACTGGGTCCTCATTTTTAACAAAACATATTTCGTTACCACCAGGTGAAATATCGAAATCATGGCTGCTTGATAGCGAAACAGGTGGTATGTCGAAATATCCCGGTGTTAAATCTTTCATCAATCCATCTTTTACATCTATAAGAAAAACATGATTCCTTTCATCGCCGAGCCACCGATTCCATTGTCTGAAAAGTAAGTGGTTTATTGTTCTTACTTTACATTCAGGGAGTTCATCTTTCGTCCAGTTCTCAATTTCTGCCTTCTCTCCTGGCAATATCCGTGAGCTACAAATTATGTATTTGCCGTCATTTGACCAGATAGGATTATAAAGATCGGTCTTAGAGGAAGTCACTTTCCATGCTTCTCCTCCATCAAAACGAATTAAATATAAGTTGTCAATGCTATCACGGTCAGATATGAATGCTATCTGTTTTCCATACGGTGACCATCTTGGAGAATGGTCAGATTCCGGACTATTAGTCAATTGCTTAGGCTCTCCACCAGAAACCGGAATTAACCAGATATCACTGTTATATCTATTTTCCTCTAAGCTGGGGACCGAAATTGCATAAGCAATCCATTCTCCATCTGGTGAAACCTGCGGATTAGAAACCTTTTTAATTCTATACAAATCTTCCGGAGTCATTGGGCGTTTGGATTGTGCAGAAACGAAAGGATTTAAAAAAAAGATAGCGACAATTAGTGAAACAATTATACTTTTCATAAAAACCTCATTGCTTATGAATGTAAATTTACATAAAGAACTAACATTGTCACAGCTTTATTGTTCTCTCTTCGGACATATCCAACATTCTTCTAAAATAAAGCCATTATTTTTAAGATCAAAGCGCTAGTAAATATTTCAAAAACAAGTCCTTCTATTTTAAAAAGGCATATCAATATCCTGAATCGCCTGTCTATATTTAGAGTGTGATCTAAAACAGATCTCTATAAAAGTACCCATAAAATTAGAATTAAACCTTGGATAAGTTATTAACTTATGTTTTGAGAATTTTACACAACCCTTATTTGATGCAATAAAAAGGTAATCAGCAGGGTCTTCTAATTTTTAGTATTCTATTTTTACCTCTTTTTCCCAACAAGATGTGTCACCTTCTTGAACTAGCTTTTTATACTTCCCCATTATTCGCTTAATTTCCGTAGTAAATACTAAAAGTAGTTCAGCTAATGGTTCTATATCGATTGCACGTTTTTTTATCCTAAATTCATCTGTCTCCCACTCAACAACTTTGCCTTCTTTTTCAATTGGATGAAGAGGAGGTTCTTTTCCCCAATGACATTTAAGGTAAAACCAAGTTGTTGTAGGCTCTTTTTCTTTAAATGGCTTCGAGAACTCAATAACATAACCTTTCTCAACCTTGTGTGTGACAGTAAAATATTCTGGAGGAAATTGATTAACAAGAACCCAGTCATTTTTATCTAAGACAAGTCTAAAACGCAATTCACCGATAGTTTTTTCTACTTCATTGATTATTGAAAAAACAACTTTCATATTCACCTTTCTAAATAGTATTTACATTTCCTTTCATTATTAATTTCTGTCTCTCAAGAAAGTTTTTTGTTGTCGTAATTTCTATGCCGAATGATTTTGCAATTTCATACATCTTATCAAAATGCACCCAATTTTCATTGATTACATAACTGCATTTATTTATAATCGCATCAAGTAAAATTCCTCTATCACGCTTATTTTTTTCTCATGGTAATTTCTTATTGAGTTCTGCCGCAATTTTGTATTCTTCTTCACTATTCCATGGACTTCCAATGTTTTCAAATTTTCCATCTATTTTATCCCATGTTTCATCTCCATAGTGATACGGTAATATAGTAAATTTTTCGAGAAGAGATTTTTCTTTTTCTATTCGATCCTCTGAATTTTTAACTTTCCATCCGTCTTCGAACTCACATATTGTTCGCTCACTAATACATTTTTTTAATCCTAATTCATCACATTTCTCTATTACTTTATTTGCCAGTTCATATAGAGATCCATCTTTATCATTTTTTCGCCCAAAAGCGCTAAAAAGTACGTTTGTATCAAAAATTATTTTCATTTTCATACACTCTCCTTCACAATCACTACTTATCTGCCGTCTATAATTATTACTTCCCTCCAACTGATTCTTCAACTATGCGGATCTCCTCATCTGTCAATCCATACAACTTGTAAACCATTCGGTCAATTTCTGATTCTAAAATTTCTGTGTTATACCCCTCTTTTTTAAGATTAATTATATTATCAAATTTTTCTATGAATGATTTTTGTTCCACTTTTGAGATTCTGGATATTGGAATTTGTTCTACATATTATCTTATCCATCGAAAAGCAGCAGTTTCTGGCACATTCGCAATTTGTTTAAAATAAAAATATATTAATTTTCTCTTTATAATGATCCATAGATTGTTAACATCTTTCGTTTTTAAAATGTCGTTCTAATATACACTGATTATTTCCTATTGCTCAAGGAATAGTTAAACAAAGTTTTAAAAATATTTTGAAACACTGTGCATAGTATATTAATAGTAGTAAACACTGTATATTTTTTTAGTATGTAATACTCCAATAGATAAAAGAAACGGTTGAGGGTTAGTTTTTAATTCTGATACACAATATTGTCTCAAAGAGACTCCGCTGGAGAAATCATGGACTAGTATCTTTTTAGGGTATTAGAAATTTATTTCCGGTTCAAGAATTTATTCGTATATAAAAATTCGCCTTTCACCAGTGAAAAATTATTTGAATACTTTATATTCGCCAGTTGTAGGAAGCTTTGAAAAATAGTCCGCTCTTCATTTCAGTGAATGAATTGCTTGGTATATAGTCCTCTCCAGCATACGTCAGATTCTCATGCCTTGTTCCATATCCGAAATAGACCACTGTACCTGGAATGTAAGAAAACCCTATTAAAAACTCGCTTGTTAGTCCTTTTTTATCATCAGTTTCCTCTTCCTCAGGATACTTGACAGCATAATCGGGATACTTTACATAAGTGTAATCCAGAGTGCCTCTGATGAATAAGTACTTATTAATTTGATAGGTTGTCTTGATCCGGCAGATATTATAATCATAAAGGTCCAATCTATCGTCACGGCTTGTGAAGATCTCTCGCACACCTGTGACTTCCGAGCTGAGATTTTCAGTTGGCTGGAAATTGATGAAAGCAGTTTGATAGGTAATATCTCCCTGGAATGGGTTATCGGGATCATCATACCATAGGCTTCCTTTCGTACCGATTTCCAGATCGAAAAAGAGTGATTTAAAGATTTGACCTGTCAGCTCTATCTCTATCCCACTCCTATCAAATAGCTTGTCCTCATAAACTTCAGACCCATTTGCATAATTGAGTTCCAGACTTGTTGAGCGTGGCATTAGGAATTCCAGATAAAAGTTACAGCGTCCGTCATTTTTGTTGTAGTATCTGTCCCGCTGCACAAAGCTCCAGAAACCTGCACCAATTTTCTGAAGTATTTTAGATTTGAAATAAAAAGACCGTCTTCCCGATAGAGTCAAGGTAGTAGTGCCATCTCTTGGGATATAGCCAGTATCAAGCCGGAAGTTCTTGCTGATGTCATGGATTCCCACACTTGTGAAATATTTACGAT
>DAOUYY010000016.1 GCA_030665885.1 Fidelibacterota bacterium | reverse complement strand
CCTGTAAGCATAATTACAGGAATAAAGGATGTTATAGGTCGCCTCTTCAAATTTTTTAACACCTCTATGCCGTCTATATCAGGCAAATTAATATCCAGGATTATGAGATCTGGCTCTTTCTTTATTGCCAGTTCTTCAACCTCTAATCCTTTTGTTGTGGTTATAACCTTAAGTTTACGTTCAGTTAATAAATCTGAAATTAATTGTAATATTTCAATATCATCATCTACAATAAGAATTTTTCTCATTGACCAATCGCCTTTTCATACTTTATTTAAATGTAAAAATATTTTCCAAATTAAGCAGTGAATATTTTTGCTGATTCAGTAACAGTTTACAATTATTATTGCTATTAACAATTGAGTTTCATCGTTTTGATATTAGGACAGTAATAAAATGTTTTAGTAATTTTTGGTAACTGCGAAAATATTACAAAGGACTGGATTACATTTTATGTAAAAAATTTCCGTTATCTAGGACAATTTTACCGGTTTGATTTTATTCAGTTATTTTTCTTTAGAATTTCTTTTTAAAAGTGTTTGCAAAGAAAAATTTGGTCAGGTATATAGAAAGGAAATACAATGTTCTATTTGATGACTGTTTGGCTTAATTATTGACTAATATTTATTTGGCATAATATTTGTCCTAATTAACAATGATTTTTGAATTTAGGAAAATGGGTTTCTCTAAATAAATTCCCCCCCCCCTCTCCGGGTGTGCCGTAATATCCTTCCTCATTCCCACACTTTCACATTCGGGGAGGGATTCCTCAAATGCAATAGTGACTCAAATAGATAGGTCGTTAATACAACGGCCTTTTTTACTTTTAAAGAGAAATTTATAAGCCTGATTAATTCACCAGCCTCGAAGATACAATGCTGCCCTTTTTTATCTTTTATCTAATAGACCTTGCACAGCGGAATCCTATGTGGTTACTAAAATAATCAGTCACAAATCCGTCGCGGTCATTGATCCTCAAAAAAACTAGATTAAGAAACTACCAGTTCCCTCCACTCAATTACATTTCCACACATATCAAACAACCCAAAGCCGTTAGACATATAACATATTTATGTCAGAAGTATTGTGTTAAAAACGTTAGGAGGGAGAGAAATTGAAATTTTGATTTTGAGATACGTTCTGAAACGTGAAAAGAGGTTTTGATATGGGTTATCACAACTCTCGTTCCGGGGCTGCCCGCCTGCTTATCGGCAATCATGTCGGGCAGGTGCTCCGGAACGGCACTGAGCTAGGTCAGCTACGGTCTCGGCTACGGAGCAAGAGCCCCGTAGCCCGATTGCAAATGGCTATGAAAACGTTCGTTTTTGAGAATATCGACCGGCGCTTTTCTGGTTGGGATGCAACTGTGGTTCCATCTGGTCTTCTTCCAGTGGATCGATGATTTCAAAGGGCCAGAGCGTATCCTCTCGATTGGTAGTGATAAGAGATAATACGTCTGTGTGTGGGCATAGTTTGCCTTGGGAGAGTTGTGTTCGTGAGAACCTCCTTCTTTAGGGTTTTTGGTTTAAAAAAAAAGTGCAGGTCGATAACAGCCTGCCCCTGATATTACTAATCGATTATATCAGTTTATTTCATTTCCATGATTGTTTCCAGTCCTAATTCTTTCAGTCTAAAAAAATAATTGATCGCTAAACTTAAAGAATTGTAAAAATCCCGCAATAATGCAGGGTTTTTATATAAAAAAAGAGTTTCATTATTAAAAGTTTATTCAACAATAGACTTACTATGCGGGCTTCTGATAATTGATCATCAGAACATTTTTAAAATTCAATGACAAGACTTATATTAGCAATAAGGAAAAAATAGAGAGCACCGTGGCTACAAACAAATCAATAGCATTTTATCATGCAATCAAAATATCCCAGAAGGTTCATTTGCTTGTACAAGTATCATTTAAAAGTTAAAAATCCTGTTTTATTTTTAGATACTATCAAGTAATTTAAAATGTTGAAAATAGATTAGAAAAGGGGGAAGTGTGCCACAATTAGTAAAAAAAGTACGAAAACCACCTGAGACAATAATAGACAGTAAAAAGATTATCTTTTTGATTCCACCAGAGTTAAATGAAATTGAAATTTCAAAAATATTTTTATTTTTACAAAGTGAAAATTCAAACTCACTTTTTTCATATAAAAAACTAATTTCAAAATTTAAAACCCTTGGAAATATCAGTAATAAATCACTATATGAACTTAAGTTATACAGGGGAATTGGTGTAAAGGCTTTGTCTTATTTAATAAAATGGTATGACGGTTTATTTGTCGGAAAATTCAAAGATATGCCCATATTGTTATCTAAAAATATCAATACAATAAAATTTAGTCCCATTTGTCATGAATTTCTTTTTAAACACAATATAAAAAAAATAGACGAACTTAAACGTTTAGATATGATTCCATTAGAGAAACATTCCTATAATGATAAACTTGCAATTCTTGAACTTAGAACACTGTATTATAGTAAAAAGAATAAAGTTATTAAAACTAAAGTCAATGCCTCCAAATCAAAAAATATTAATTTAATTCGCGACATTGATTGCTACTTGTCAGGAAACTACATCTCAGATTTTGAGAAACAAATCTTTCAATGTCGATATGTTACTAATAATGGAAAAATAAGACTTAAAAAAATTGGAGGATTATTTAATCTGACGGGGGAACGTGTTAGACAAATATTAAGAGATAAACTAATAGCAACATATTATGCATTTTTTATTAATAATCATCAATATTATTATCAATATTTTCTTAACTTGATAAAACAAACACTAAAACCCATAGAATTTTCAGATATATCCAATTTAGAATATAACTGCAAATTTCAGAGCAACCTATATCTGGGTTTTTTATCAGATGTTTTTAAAAATATACCGTTTGTAAATTTCCTTCCATCTGAGCAAAACCCGGATGTTTCAAAGATAAATTCGATACTTCTCAAAATAGCAAAAGTTCCATACAACTTAGATTTTTTCAATTATATCCAAAATATGACCGTTAGAAATCGATTATTGCACTTTTTATCGGTGTTTAGTTCGAAAAAACTCATTTTAAGTGATAAAAATAATACAATATATTTAAACAGACGTCACTATAATTTTCATGAAAGTGTTAAGGTTATATTAAAAGATAGTGTTAAACCAATGAGCACCAATGATATTTACAAACAACTTTCAAATTTGTCCTTATATAATAAAGAAGGTTCAAAAATAATATTTGCCCGACCTATTAAACAAAAATCTATGCTAGCATATATGTTAAGGTATAAAGATATTTTTAGAATTGACCAAAATTTATGGGGTTTGGAGAAACATTTATCGTATCCCAGAGAACTATGGTTTGAGGTGCAAGAATTTTGTCAGAATGAATTGAAAAATTTTGGGCGTCAAATGAATGTTCGTGATTTATATTTAAAAGCGATTAAAAAATTTCCAAAGTTAAATAGCAAACATGAATTGGCTGAAATATTAAAGAGAGATAACAATATTCAAAACTTAGGATTTTATACTTACAATTTAGTATCGACAGGGCAAAATGTAAGGCTTACTTTAGAAAAAACAATTAGAACTATTTTTAATATTAATAAAAACCCAATACATTGTAAAAAACTATATCAAGAAATTATAAAACACCGTTCTTGTAGAATTGAAAGCCTTCGCACAGTTGTAAAACAATCAGGTTTTTTAAAGATATACAGTCCAAATTACTTCGGACTAACTGAATATGACAATTTTAATAAAGAGTATTTAAGTAGAAATATAAATTTTCTTCTAAGTTATGTTAAATATCGCAAGAAAGATGATACACTAATATCTGATATTATCGATGAACTTCAAACAGATTTATCACAACCTGATTTCATTAATATTATTAAAACAAGTCCTGATATTGTTATTGTTGAATCGGAAGACCTGGCAAACGCGACTTACATAATTTATAAGAAATGGAGTATTAAGAGAATTATCATTACAATTCTTGCAAACACAAAAAAATCATATTTCCTTGACGAACTACAAATTTTAATAAAAAGTCTTGCAAACAAAGATTTTAAACCTGCTAAAATTCGTTATGAAGTTGAGCATGATATTAGAATAACAAAAATGAAAGATGGTTCATATAAGTATAACTCGATATCAAGAGATTTCAAACCGGCAACTATCTATAGAGATTAGAAAAGGGGGAAGGTTTGCCCCAATTAGTAAAAAAAGCCGCAATATATTGTAGAGTTTCTGTTTTTGACAAATTTAAAACAGGGTTTTCTACAGTTGAAGAACAGAAAAGAATATTAAGTGAATATGTAAACATAAAGGATGGGATATCTTAACAAATCAGCGATAAGCATTAATTGAAGAAAGATTAAAACGCAAATTGTTTTTAGATGGTTTACAAAGTAAGAGATTGAACCTGGATGAAATCAGATCCAGATTCAAGAAATTTGATAAAATATTATAAAAGTTATATCAACATGATAGACAGAGAATAATCAATATTTTAGTAAAAGAGATTATTGTAACTATTCCCAAAGATTCCGAAAAAGGAACAATTAAAATTAGAGCATGGAATTTACCATCCAAAGATTTTGTATATGATGATAAGTCTGGTTTGCGTTTTGAAGCAACTTGCTCCGGAGGAGGGGCCAGTCAGTAGCCTGATTTCGCTTTGCTCAACTCGAACCCCCGACAAAGTGGTTAATCCGGCAATCGCCGGACTCTACCATTGAGCAATTCTCTTCGGATAAAATCTCTACCCTTATGTGATTTTAATTCTTTTTCCCTTTTCATTGCTTCAGCACGAGTTTGAAAATGTTCATAATAGATCATTTTCCATGGAATATAGGCTTTTGTTGAATTTACTTCTCCGCTGTTGTGTTTTTCTAATCTAATAGAAATGTTATTAGTTTGACCTATATAAATTCTGCTGAATTTATCAGAGTATAGTACATAGATATAAAACATAATTTTCCTTAAGAGCTTAATTCTTTCTATTATTATTTGCTCCGGCGGTAGGACTCGAACCTACAACCTAGTGGTTAACAGCCACCCGCTCTGCCAATTGAGCCACGCCGGAATTATTGGTTTTAAAAATCATTGGAGTTTTCCAACTTTGTGGTTAATCCGGCAACTGCCGGACTCTGCCAATTGAGCCACGCCGGAATAGTTGGTTTTAAAAATCATTGGAGTTTTCCAACTTTGTGGTTAATCCGGCAACTGCCGGACTCTACCAGCTGAGCTACTCCGGAATAACAATTTCAAAAAAGCGAGGCTAATTTAATTCATTCGAATAGTATAGTCAATTAATTATCTGTGTGGTCGAATTCTTCACGAAGTTTTTCCCAGGTTTGCCGTAGACCTTCGCTTATAATCTTCGTATCTCCAAATATAGGCATAAAATTAGTATCGCCTGTCCATCTTGGCACTATATGTACATGGAGATGATCTTTTACTCCAGCACCTGCAACAGGTCCGATATTTATACCTACATTAAAACCTTCTGCTTTCATTGTCTCTTTTAATATATTGGTGCATTTTTGAATCAGGTTCATTATCTCAATTTTTGCACCATTATCCAGATCAGAAAGTTCTGATATATGTTTATAAGGAGCAATCATCAGATGACCATTAGTATAGGGATAATAGTTCATAATTATAAAAGCCTTTTTCCCACGGTATAAAATAAACCGTTTTTCATCATCATTTTCTTTTGGATATTTACAAAAGAAACAACCATCTTCTTTTTTAGGATTTTCAATATAATCAATTCGCCAGGGCGCCCAAATTCGTTTCATTGAGATTAATGCTCCTCTTCACGTTCCCGTTTATGTTCAGCGACAACCTTTTCCTGTTGTTCGCGCGGCATTGGTTCATAATGCGAGAAACTTTGGTGATGCATACCTTTTCCCTGGGTCATTGATCGAAGGGAAGTGCTGTAGCGGTAGAGTTCAGCCAACGGTACTTTGGCATTAATTTTCTGGAAAGAGCCTTCAGAATCCATCCCCTGGATTTTTCCACGCCTTACTGATATATCACCCATAACATCACCCATAAATTCTTCTGGAACAATAACCTCGAGGTCGCAAATTGGCTCAAGTAAAATGGGGTCAGCATCAATAAAACACTCTTTAAATGCTCCTTTTCCTGCAATTTGAAATGCAATGTCTTTAGAATCGACTGGATGCTGCTTCCCATCATAAAAAACTGTTTTAAGATCAGTGACCATATAACCAGCAAGAATTCCTTCTGCACACGCAAATTTAACACCTTTTTCAACGGAAGGTACAAATACACGGTCAACATTTTGTCCGACTAACTTATTAGTAAATTCTATACCTGATCCTCTTTCAAGTGGTTCTATATACATCCATACTTCTGCAAATTGGCCAGCGCCACCAGATTGTTTTTTATGACGGTATTTGGACTCTCCGCGTTTTTTAATAGTTTCACGGTATGGAATACGTGGAGGGATCTGAATGATTTCTACATTAAATTGTTTTTTTAGTCTTTCGAGTATAACTGTAAGATGTAGCTCACCTTGTCCGGAAAGAATTGTTTGTTTTAATTCCGGATCAAAGTGAAATGAGACTGTTGGGTCCTCGTCAGATAGAGTTTGCAAACCGGCAGATATTTTTTCTTCATCACCGCGTGTCTTAGCTTCGACAGCAACCTGAATAACAGAGTCGGGGAATTTAATTTCAGGATATATAACAAGTGTTTTGGGATCAGAAAGAGTATCTGCTGTGTGTGTATTTTTTAATTTTACAACTGTTCCCAAATCTCCAGCATGAAGGTGTGCAACCTCTCTTTTTTCTTTTCCGTTCATTATAAATATCTGTCCAATGCGTTCAGATTTATGACTTCTCACATTTATTAAGTCCATTCCTGTACTGACTGAACCTGACATAACTTTAAACATTGAGAGCTCGCCAATATGCAAGGCACTGATCGTTTTAAAAACGAATAGTGAAACAGGTTCACCTTCACTGACTTTTCTTTCAATTTCTTCTTTATTAAGAATTGCTTTAATAGGTTTTGCTTCAGATGGTGATGGACCGTATTTATTGATAGCGTCCATTAAATTGCTTACACCAATGTTATTATATGCAGAAGTAGTAAAGACAGGAAAAAGATTTCTTGATATTATAGCCTTTTTTAATCCATTGAGAATTTCCTCTTCTGAAAGAGTGCCTTCTTCAAAGAACTTCTCTAATAATTCGTCATCTGATTCAGCGGCAAATTCTATTACATTTTCGTGGAGTGAGTCAACTCTGGATTTCAAATCAGCAGGAATTTCTTCTTCTATTACTGTGCCTTTTCCATCTTTTGAATAGACAAGGAGCTTTCGGGAAAGAATGTCAATAACGCTATTAAAGTCAACACCAGCATTTACAGGTAGTTGCAAAGGAAAGACCTTTTTACCGAACGAACTCTTTAAATTTTCCATTACTTTATCAAAATCTGCGTGTTCTTTATCCAGTTGATTTACAATAAACCAACATGGCAAATCGTCCTCTTTGGCAAAATTGAAAACTAATTCAGTTCCAACCTCAACTCCTGTTCGAGCATGGACAACAATTAGAGCCAGATTCGCAACACGTGTTATAGCTTTGGATTCACTGATGAAGTCAAGATAACCAGGCGAATCTACAATATTGATTTTTCTATTTTTCCATTCATAATGTAGTAGAGATGATGTTATAGAAAATTTTCGTGCTATTTCATCTTCGTGATAGTCGGATATTGTTGTTCCATCATCAATACGTCCTAATCTGTTTGTAGCACCGGCAGTAAATAGCATTGCTTCTGCTAATGATGTTTTACCTGATGACGCATGTCCCAACAGAACGATATTTCTTATTTCTTCGGTTTGATATTCTTTCACTACTACCCTCCTTTATTTCATCAAATTAATTCTAATTTAAAAGTTTTCTTACAACTTTACCTAAGCTATTTCTAGGTATATTATCATAAAATTCAACAACATCAGGTTGAAGATATTTTGGTAGGTTTTTCTTGGAGTATTCAAATATTTCCTCCTGGGTCAATTTTTCACCATTTTTCGGTACAATGCAAATTTTTATATACTGGTTGAGATTATTTCCATTATAACCCAAAACGATTACATCTTGCACTTTAGGGTGTTTAATTATGATATTCTCAATTGATCTTGGATTAACATAATAACCATATCGGTACAAAAGGTCTGATTTTCTGCCTTCAAAATAAAAATACCCATTTATATCTTGTTTTACAAGGTCGCCGGTAGAAAACCATACATCTTCACTATAATCGTTTTTATAATATTCATTAAAATAACGCAGCATTACATTTTTACCTCGAATTTGCAATTCTCCTATTTGATCAATTGAGACATTTGCGCCATCATTATTCACTATCTTTGTCTGATTGCATGAAAGAGCTAATCCAATAGAACCGATTTTACGGTTCTTGGTGCTCCGATTAATAGAAACCAAAGGAGAAGCTTCAGTCAATCCATAGCCTTCAAGAATTATGCTGTTATATCTTTTCTCCCATTCGTCTATAAAGGATTTTGGTAGTGGATCGCCAATTGAAATAAATGAATTTAAACTACTTAAGTCGTTTGCTTCCAAATCTGGTAATTCTTCAATTCTCTGTAACAATTCCGGATTGCCAATAAATATTGAAACTTTTTTATCTCTGACCAGTTTAGCAATTTCATCAGGATTGGATTTATCTGAAAGAACGATTGTGCCGCCAAGAATAAGAGCAGTATTCATAACAAGAGTGTGAGAAAAGCAATTAGATAATGGAAAGACTCCAGAAATACGGGGATCCTTTTCCGAATTAAAAAGTTCACTAAATGACAAAGCGCTAATTAATATATTTTCATGGCTTAGAATAACGCCTTTTGGAATACCTGTAGTTCCGGAAGTAAACATTATCACCGCTTGCTCACTACCAGCAATTTTATGAGTAATCTTTGGTTGGGAGTTCGATTTTAATAGGTTTAAAAGACTAATTTCATTTTTATTGGTTAAACCGAGCACAATTCTATGTAAAAACTTTCCGCATATAGACTCTATTTCATCGACTTTTCTGTTAAATTCGCTAGAATATATTAGGGTCTGAACATTCGATTTCTTAATTAATGTAGCTAATTCTTGATGTGAAGAATTAGTTGGAAGAAGAACTGCTACGCTTTTATTTCTGAGAATTCCAAAGTAAGAAATTATAAATTCTGGAACATTGGGAAGTAAAATTCCGATAGAGTGATTAGAAGTAATTCCAAATTCGAGAAGATTATAAGCCAACGAATTTACCTTTTCCCATGTCTGCCGATATGTAAATTCCCTGTCCATGTACTTTATAAAAGGAGAGTTCGGTTTGATTTTCGAATAGTGTGTTATATAGTGGTAAATACTTTTCATTTCTAAATTTACAAAAAAAGCGGAAAGTTTAAAGGAATTTGACCACTTATGTCAAGATATTTAGTGCCTGAAGTTACCAGGTCTCCAACATCTGTATAACTTCAATATTTTCTTAATCAACTTTCAATCAAATTCCCAAATGTATTATTTCATGACGGGGTAAAATGATACTATTTTATTATAGTGAACTTTTTAACAACTCTCTTCGAGCCAGCTTTTATTACCGTGAAATAAACGCCTGAAGAAGGATTCAATCTTTGAATTTCATTAAAATAAATTTTTAAAGACGTTATTCCTAAATTGAGGTACTCGGCGGTAAATTTTTTCTTTAGAATCCTTCTACCCTGCAAATCAAAAATATAAACAGTAAGACAATCCAGGATTTCACCTAACTGTATATCAAACTGAAAATCAGATTTTGCATTAATTCTAAGAGGATTTGGATATAGAGCAATAAATTTAGTTGGTATTTGTAGAGTATCTGGAAATTCCGAAACTGTTAAATTAAAATCATAGGATGAATTAATGGAAGTATTAGTTAAAAATATCACCAGTGTATCCCTGGTTCTCGCTTCACCAATAAACAGATCATTACTAAAAGATAAATTTGATGTAATATCATTAGAAAAAAACAAATCAAAGATGTAACTGCCTATAAACGAATCATTTAATTCTTTTAGCTTTTTAATTCCAATAAATTGATTTTTCTCAAAAGTTAGTCTAAACGGTATAGTCGCAAATGGCTCGGCATTAGTAGTTAAAATCACTTCATCTATAAGAACAAAATCATTTTCATAAGAAAATTCTAAAAGCGGAAAATCTTTTGCATCAGAGGATAGCGCTAAATTTTCGTCGAACCGCTGCCCGGTATAGTAACATGATCGACAGAATTCATTCCACACATGTGACAATTCTACTCCGTTTTCATCACTCATTACCTCTTCAAACGCTTGAAATGCGTATTTATATTTTATTTGATCCCAGATTTTTACTAATAATTCTTCCCCATATCTATCAAGAATAAAGCGTAAAAATATTTCTAAAGCGTACCAATATTGGTTTGACCACATTGAATATGAAGGATAATAAAAGTAATCATATAGGTAATTATAATAATCATTAACTTTTGGATATGCTCTTTCTTCAAACCAAACGGAACACCACTCTAAAAAATATCTGTCACCACAACTTGACGATACACCTGGCAGACCATTACTCTCCCACCAATTATACCCTAATTGAATCATGTGAAAAAATTCATGCGCTACAGTAACGTGTAGAGCATCAAAACCTTGTGTATAATATCCACTTTCGACATAGTCATTATCAATTACAATATAAGAAGTCCAATCATAATGCCGTGAAGTACTTATTACTTCATCTTCCGGGTATGTCATCCCGTAGTAGATACCACCCCAATTCTTAATAAAAATATCAATTTCAGCACCATCTATATTATTATCAGGTGGAGGTGGTTGAAACTTCAATGTATCAACCAATATTCGATAAGCATGCTCTGCGGTTTTCCCAGTTTCATAAACCCAATCCGGGACATTTTCGATAATTGTAGTTGTTGAATCAACAGCGTTATAACCGGAAGTTGTATAGTGAATTTTAAAATGTCCTTCTGACGTTGTATATTCTTTAGCATTTTCTAGTGTGGGTCTATCCCAGACTGCTTTACCTAAAACTTTAGCTCGCTGTTCAGGATGAATAAGCATTGATTTAATGGCTTTATCACTATTAAAATCCTGCGGTTGTTCAATCAGTAAGTTATTTCTATAATTTATATATGCTTGAACCACGTCACTCGCCAGAGCAAAGTTAATCATAAAAAAAATTGCTATAATAGACCTTGTCGTTTTAATCACAAATTATTTCTGCCTAAATATTATTGTTAAAGGAACGCCTCTAAAACCGAATCCAGCTCTAAGTTGATTCTCAAGAAATCTCCGATATTCCTCTTTAATATCTTTTGGATAGTTACAGAAAAACACAAATACAGGTGGCTCTCTTTTTACTTGAGTTAAATATTTTATTTTAATGTATTTTCCCTGAACAGCAGGTGGAGGTATTTTATCAATAACATCCTGGAAAAAATTATTCAACTTATTGGTGCTAATGCGCTGCTTGCGGGCAAGGTAAACTTCTTTAGCAGTCTCAATAACCTTATGAATTCGCTGTTTTGTTAAAGCAGAAATAAAGATTATTGGATAGTGTTCAAGCTGCCTGAAAGCATCAATCAAGTCGCGTTGAAATTCAATTAGCGTATTTGAATCTTTTTCTATTAAATCCCATTTATTAATTACAAGTACGAGTCCTTTTTTCTTGCTAATCACAGTCCGAATAATATTCGCATCCTGACGCGCGAAACCTTTTAACGCATCAATTACCACAATAGCAACATGACAGCGGTTAATTGAAAGATTAGCGCGAACCATACTGTAAAATTCTATGTTGTCTTTGATACTGCTCTTTTTTCTTAGACCTGCTGTATCAATTAGAGTAATTGGTTCACCATAATATTTTAATTCCGAATCAATTGAATCTCTTGTAGTTCCCGGAATTTCTGTAACAATAACTTTTTCAGTACCCAATAAAGCATTTACAATAGACGATTTCCCGACATTGGGCATTCCAACAATAGCAAGATGTAATTGATCCTTTTTTTCTTGTTCAAGAGGGGCTTCTCTGGGAAGTTTCTCCAGAATACGATCCAGAAGGTCACCAATCCTTCTGCCATTCAGTGCAGCGATAGGAAAAAGGTCGTCAAACCCCAATTCATAAAACCCGTACAAATTCTGTTCTCGTTTTTCATTATCACATTTATTTACAACTAATAAAACAGTTTTACAGGATTCGCGGAGTAGCGATGCAATTTCCCTATCCATTGAGGTTATTGAATCCATAGAATCAACAAGAAATAACACAAGGTCAGCTTCATCAACTGCTATAGCAACTTGTGCTCTTATAGCTTTTTCGATTTGATCATTGCTATTAAATATAAACCCACCTGTATCAATCAGGATGAATTGATATCCTGCCCAATTTACACTTTCGTAAATTCTATCTCTGGTAATACCTGGTTCAGAATGAATTATGGATTTCCGCTTTTGAGCAATTCTATTGAACAAAGTTGACTTTCCAACATTGGGGCGCCCAACAATTGCAACTATCGGTTCAGATACTGGCATTATTTAACATCTCTACATAATCTTCATTAAAAACTTCAACCGGAATACCAAGTTCCTTTTGTATATCTTCGGGAGTCGTATCATCTAACAATAATCCATCATCATTTATACACCTCGGCGGCAGGTAAATCAAATCATATTCAAGATGTGATTTCAACTGCTCCACTATATCTCTTCCTATTATAAGCCCGGCAACTGTCACAGTTTCACCAAAAAAGTTATTTACTACAGAAAAAACATCAACCTTTAAATTTTGAATATTATTCAACATTGAAACTATATATGTCTCTAATACCGGTTTTGCTAAAGTTCCAGTTACAAAGAGAATTCGTTTAGGACCAGGTATTGATTCAGGCAGTTTTCGCACCTGTCTCTTAAAATTATCAATACATTCTCTGACAATCCCAACCCCATTTTCAATTTGATAGAAGCGACCATACGAGTTTCTTCCTGGAAGCGATCTGTTAGCAAGTAGATAAAATTCATCTGCCAGATAAACAAAATGATCACCTTCAATATTAAAATAATTCCTGTTCCAGGCACGAGAATAAGGTAGTAAGTTTGATGCATACTTAGAGTCTACTCCACGAATTTTTGGGAGTCCTTTCCTGTGTTTTGTCAAACCGACCGGCACAATTGCAATGGATTTAATAGACTCTCGGAAATGATATAGGTCCCTTATAGTTTTTTCAAGAACTTCTCCATCATTTATTCCCGGCATTAACACAATCTGGACATGCAGCTCAATCCGGCTTCTATCTAAAAATTCTAACTTTTCCAACAAGCGGTCTTCACTACGAAATCGAAATATCCTTTTGCGAACAGCTGTATCAGTAGCATGCACTGATATATACAGAGGTGATAATCGTTGAGTAGCAATTCGATCCAGAGCATTATCATCAACATCCGTAAGAGTTATAAAATTACCGTATAGAAATGAATATCTATAATCTTCATCGCAGAAATAAATCGACTTACGCATTCCTGGCGGATTCTGCTTTATAAAACAAAATATACAATTATTAGTGCAAGATCGAATTTTTGTATCTTGAAATTTTATACCCAGATCATCATCATAAGATTTTTCGATATTAATAGATAAAATTTTACCATTACGCTCAATTTGAATTTTCAAATTTTCTTCAGACTGAAGAAACTGATAATCGAGAAAATCATTAATAACTTGATTATTCATTGTAACAAGATAATCATTAACCTTGATCCCAACCTGTTCTGCTATACTGTTTTTTTTAACTGAAATAATTTCTAACATAAAAATTTTTATTTATTTGAAGATTATAAGCTACCTTTACACCAAAAAGTATAAAAAATATAAAACCATAAATACGTAAAAATAACGATACTAATTTAATCAATTTTTTAATAAAAAATCGAAATTCCACAACTATTAATTTAAATATCTTAGTTAAATTTGTATTGTAACACCTCAATTATTGGTAGTAAACCCAGTTACTGTTATTGCCTACCAAAGACTGAGATATAAATTTGCATTAAGATTATCTCCTTTTTCAATTTCTAACACTCTTATATTTTTCCAGCTGAATTTAACTAATATTGAAATTTTCTTATTTAGAAGAATGAACCCACTAAAAAAAGAAAAATCATTAGAAAATGAAACCTCCGATAGATCGGAGAAACGCTTATACAAATTGGGTTGTATATCATCCGTCCACGACTTTCCCAATAAGGGATGCCTATGGCAAAGTCGTGGGTTAATAATAACTTAGCAGATACAATAACTGTTTTCCACCAAAGGTTGATTTCCGAAATTCTTGTATTATGCTTAATACATTTCAAATTTCAACCTTTCTTAAGTAGACTCAACAATCATTAACAGAAAATAAATGCAATTCCTCCAGAACCAGATTGGATTGAATAATATTTATTCCAAAGCAAAATCTAACCGCGCGTCAAACGATCCTAGCTCCCCAATTTCCTTTCCAGTGCTATCAAAACGAATGATTTTCCATGTACCTCTTTGCGCCACTACAAATCCCTGAGCTCCTTCACCAGGTACAACTTGAATTCGACTCAAATATGGATAGTCATCACCTAAAATCTTAACGTGCCTCTGATCACTTATACACCCTGTCTCCCAGAGTCCATTTTCCAGAGCATATCCGATATAATAGCAATCTCCATTTACCGGGTTGATACTGAGATCCGATATAAAATAGTTACTTTTATAAATTTTCATCTTACCGGAGTCACTAATTCGTACAATTCCGGAATCAGATGTAACCCAGCAACCTCCGCTTAATGGATCAGCATATATCTTTACCGGATCAATAATCCCTATATGAATCTTCAAATCAGGGGAAGAATTTGTCAAAACTACCTGGAAAACTGAGTCTGCTCTATTACCGGAAATCCAAACATTAGAAGCCACCGAATCATAAGTCAAATGTGTGTTAAATGATACATCAAACGGTAGGTTCACAGTTTCAATTATTTCTCCTGATATAGAATAAGTTGCCAACTGGTTTTGCTCCAGAAACAATATATAGAATTTCCCTTCCGATGAATTCATTGCAATATCTATCGGTCTGTCTTCCAGATCAATAATCGAGCATTCTAAAAAATCTTTATCAATGATATAAATACATTTATTCCAGTAATCCGCTATCAGGAATTGATTCCGTTTGGGATCAGTTTCTATGGCTATTGGCGATGTAAAATAATCGGACTCTAAGATATGTGCACCATCATAAGTGACCCTCTTAACACTAAACCCATAGAAATCTGCGATCCAAAAATTATATGGTCCAGGAATTATACTTACCGTGTTTGATAATATCCCCTCATTAAAAATCGTATTTGCTTGTACAGCATAGCTATATTTAGTATCATAGACAACCTTTGTATCCAAAAAAGTCCTTTCTGAGACATTCACAGTATCGTATGTTGCTAAATCTCCTTCACCCGCCATACGATAGACCAGGTAGTATAATAGATCATCAACATCCATGGGATTCCAGCTAAGAATAACAGAATCACGATTGGAAATAACTGATACCCCTGTTGGTGCACCTTTAGTATTCGGATTCTCCGGATCAAATGGATTTGCATGCTCTCTATCTGAACAAGAAAGTAAAAACAGACAGATTAGTACCAGTATTAAGTTCCTCATGGCAACTTTTTAATAAATGAGAAAGAAGTGATAATAAATCCTATTTCTAATCCGACATATGAAAAACCAGCATACTGATCGTACTGTTTTGTTCTCGCAAATAAACGGTCCATCTCACTGTAACTCCCTGAGTGTAAATAAGCGTTGTAAGATTCCTCCGCCTCACAATGGAAGTGGTACGACAGTATACCAAACACAACCATTAATCCAATTCCTATTATTCGTTGTTTATTCCATTCAATAGTATGTTTTGTCACTGGTAAAATATGTAATGTATCCGGAAAATTTATTCTTAAAGAATCACTCTTCTGCATTATACCATTCGATTCGGCTGAGCCCCAAACCGCTAAGTAATTATTTACCTGATGATTTATAGGAACTTGTGCTGTACTTAAAGATAAAAAAACTAAAATTACCAGGATCACTCTTTTGAAAATCATCTTTTACTTTCCAGATAGTGGATTCTATTTTTTCTGTCAGCAATTAAAATCCCACCCGGTACCAATCTGGCTAAACGAATACTTTGATCGAATTCATAATGCCAGAGTTTGTTCCCTGAAGTAAGATCTAATGCCACAAGCTGTCCCCTTGTAAAAGGGACGATTACTATGGATTCTGCCCCTATTAAAGGTAAGTTTACCAATCCCTTACCTTGATAATTCCAGATTTCTGAGTCGTTTGAAAAATTTAATGCCTCAACCAAACCATTTGCAAGACCAACAACGATAACGCTATCTGAAATCAATGGATTCGAGTATATGGGAGCTGATAACCATTTTTCAAAAAGGATTTTTTTCTGCTCCACATCAACTAATACAAGACGACCGTCGGAATCACCAGCAATAAATTTACTTCCAACTTTTGTAATAACCGGATTTGGGTTAAGTTTTAGATTGAAAAAATCTTTTAGTTTAAGGTTAACGTCATAGGAAAGTAAGCAACCATCATCTGTCATTATCCAGAGCAAATTTTCATATTTATAAATTCCTTGTGCAATTGATGTATTAATTCTCACCTTTTTAATACGCTCACCTGTATTTTTATTAAAAGCGAGAATATATTTTTTCTCCTGCGAAATGAAAGCAGTGTCACCAATGATAACCATTTCCCCTTGTAAATCGGATAAATTGAATTTCCATCTTACTTTCGCTTCTTCCAGGTTATAGGCATACAACCCTTTATCAACTACTGACGTAAAATAAATTGTTCCTCCTTCACTTTCCAGAAATAATACGTCAATCGGTCTATGGAATGGCTTCCAGATGCGAGTACTGCGTTTTCCATTTACGATATCAATGATATACAATTCTCCACGATTGGATGTAATTAAAACTTTCTGGTTATTAACTATAGAGAATGCCCTTGGTAGTGAGCGCAATTTCATCTTCCACTTTAATTCAGGTGCTTGTGATGGAGATAATTTATAGCTCATCGAGTTAACAACTTCTGAAATAATACTTTCTCGCAATCCACGCGAACAATCAGCAATTATTAATATTAAAAAAATAAAGATAATCAGAAATATCTTATGTTTATAATATATATTTATAGTCATTTTTAATAATCCCATCCGAAGAAAAATTGGAAAAACAAATCTTTATTTAAGGAACGAAAATCCGTTTTATTACCAATATCCAATCGTAAAACAAATCCACCTAAAAGTACTCCTCTTAGTCCAATACCGAAACTACCTATCATGCCAGGAAACTCATAATCCCAGGCATTACCCACATCAATAAAAGCTGCTCCGCGGATAGGCGCTAATCCAATCCTGTATGAGCCGATACGCAAGATTAAACTTTGAGCAAAAGGAAATCTTAATTCTTGATTTAACAGAACGTACTTCCGCCCATAAATCTCATACATATTATATCCACGCAGCCCCCAACTTCCACCGATATAATAACGAAAAATATCGATACCATCGTTTAAACAGATTCTAGTTGCCTGGGCAAAAGTAAAATGCCGATGGAAACGATAGTAATACCTAAAATCTAATAACCCTGTATAGTTATGAATCTGAGAATGCTTAAAATCAAAAGTTGGCCCAACTGTTAGTCGCAGACGCCAACCGTCAATAGGTCCGGTAATACACCATAAAGAATTATCGTGTACAAGTGAAAAATAATTGGAGACAAGAAAAATTCTGTTCAATTCTTCAAAATAATAATCTTTACTAGATTGCCATAATGAAATACTAAACTCCAATCGACGGAAAACATCAATTGGGTAATTTAAAGCACCACGCACTCCAAATGCTCTTTCAAAATAAAATCCCTCATAAGGGCTAAAGTAATCATTGGCAAAATGAAAAACTCCTAAAGCATGATTCGAGCGATGGGTTAAATCTACCATAGTTACCGCTACATTAAAACGGTCCATGATCTCCGATCTAGTTCTCGCTGTATTTGCCAGTAAAAAATGGTAATAACGATTTCCTAACAGGTCAGATATCCCCAACTGAGCACCACCTAAAAAGCCAAAAATTGGGTCATATGCTACAGCCGTTTGAGCAAAATCAAGACTATATTTCATCTTGTATAGACGGCTTTTTCTCCGAATGTCCACGCCTGGAACAGGAATTTCCCATGAAGATTCGCTTGCTATATCATCTAACGATTCAATAAGTTTCAACCCAGAATCCTTCACCATCGGTAAACAATGAATCTGATAATTATATCTCTGAAAAGCGCTCACTAATAAACTATCTACTGCCATCGGATATATATCGTAAAATCCTGTATGGTAATTAGTTACTTGATAAATATTTACTTTAGAGTTAGAAGAGTTGCTCAATTCGGGCAATTCCAACGCCCATACATTCTGAGTGCCAGTTCTATCGGATAAATAGTAGATCATACGAGGCTGACTTCTAGTCCAAAACGGCTTTGAATTTCTAAAAGAATCTTTTGTAATCTGTATGATTTCTCCATTTGACAAATCCAAAATAAAAAGATCGGTTCCGCTGTCAGTTTCAGGATGACAGCGATCTGAACTAAATACGATATAATTGCTTGATGGACTGAAACATGGTTCATTATCGGAATATAAATCATTTGTTAATCTTATTGCCTGTTCCTTGGAAATATCCCAGATATAGAGATCAGACTGTCCACTAAAGTCCTGGGCGCTGAAAACAATAAAATTACCGTCAGGAGACCAATCTGGTGATCGAATCGTCATCAATTGGGGGTTATGCAAAGAGGTAATCACTCTATGATTTTTCAAATTGACTAACCAGAGTGCGTCCTGCTGACCTGATTTAGCGACAAATGCTAAAATTCCCTTCTGATTAACACTGATACTACTCTGTAAAAAATGCAAAGATTCAAAGTCGGATTTCCTCTCACCCTTTATTACAATAGTGCTTTTTTGTTCTCTAAGCTTCTTCTGGTAAATATCGGTGTAACCATATCGATTAGTTAAATAGATAATAAATTGTTCGCCATTTTTACTTGAATAAATTGCAGGACTAATATTTGTACCAATTTCTGTAACTTGGAATTCTCCTGGTTTTAGTATCTTTTCTTTTGATAGTGCCTCTGCAAATTCTTTCTTCAATGATAATTTCCATTCGCTACAGAGGTCAAAATAACTTTTATCGGAAATCGTAGAAAGAGCATCTTCAAAGGAATCATACTGCCAGTAGGTTTCCAATAACATTCTTATGCGATCGGAACCGTAATTCCTTTCGTAATAACGTAAGAAGGATTGTCCTTCCTTATATAGTAGAAATCCCGCTTGCAATAATTCAAAACTTTCCAGAGGTAATAAATAATCATGCAAGACCGCATCCCGGATTATTAATTCTCCTTGAGAATCCCATCCTTGTGACCAGAACTCCGCTAGCCCTTCTATGAACCAAAGTGGAAACATTGGCGTTTCCCAGTAACCTATATCACTGGCAACCGATTTTATCTTACTAAACATAAATACGTGTACCAATTCATGTCGAATAACGTGTTGAAAATCATGCATATTCCCGGGATAAGGAATGACCACTCGCCGTTTAATGAATTCAAAAAATCCGCCAACACCTTCTGGTATCCGATAGGGAAGTATATTTGTCTGCTGGAAATGAATAGGATTGCTATAAATAAATAATGGGATTTTTGCATCAATGGTATGATTAAATTTTTGCTCCAAATAATTGAAATCTTCTTCAGCAAAATAGGCTGCTGCTTGTGCAATTTTTATTTCTTCTGGATAATAATAAATATTAAAATGCGAAGTGCCGATCACTTGCCAATCAAATCGCTCATACTGAATCTTATTTCGCCCAAAGTAAAACTGTCCCATCAAAATGACAGGAAGTAGTATAGCAAATAAAAGCAGGATAAATTTTCTATGGTAATTTGAGATACTCATTTTCTAAAGAAAGATAGGTAAAAATTCACAACGAACATAAGATCACACCATTGTTAAACAAAAACCGTGTTAATTTACTTTCATTGTTTTAAAAATGATAATTAATCCTGTTTTAATTGTCAATCAAATACAAAGAAATATTTATTTTACTTTCTTTAACATTTATCCTGCTAATACCCAATATTGATTAATAAAGTTGCCCTATAGAAACAACGTCAGTTACTCTATAGGGTACAGCTCAATATTTTAAAAG
>DAOUYY010000131.1 GCA_030665885.1 Fidelibacterota bacterium | reverse complement strand
ATTAAAAACATCTTTATGCGCTTTCTCAATCTCATCTAACAAAATAACAGAATACGGTTTTCTTCTGACTGCTTCCGTGAGTTGTCCTCCCTCATCATAACCAACATATCCAGGAGGGGCTCCTATTAATCTTGCAACAGAGTGCTTTTCCATATACTCGGACATATCTATTCTAATCATCGCATTTTCATCATTAAAAAGAAATTCAGTCAGCGCTTTAGCAAGCTCTGTTTTACCAACACCAGTTGATCCTATAAAAATAAATGTTGCAAGGGGTCTGTTTTCATCTTGTAGACCGGCTCGAGCACGACGAACAGCATTTGATACAGCAATAATAGATTCTTTTTGACCGATAATTCTCTCCTGTAATTTTTCTTCCATATACAATAGTTTTTGTCGCACCCCTTCTACAAGTCTGGAAACCGGAATATGCGTCCATTTAGAAATTATTTGAGCTATATCATCCTCACTTACCTCCTCTCTTAATAAAGGTCTATCTGTCTGTATTTTTAGTAGAAGCTCTTTCTCTTTATTAAGATCGTTGTTCAGATTAACCAGCTCAGAATGCTTAAGCTGTGCGGCTTTTTCCCAATTACCATCTCTTTCAGCATTTTCTGATTCGTGCCTGGTTTCTTCGATTTTCTTCTTTAAATCATTTATTCTTGATATATGATTCTTTTCTTCCTGCCAACGACTTCGTAAGACTGCTGCTTTTTCCTTTGATTGTGCCAGTTCCTTCTGAATTTTATCGTACCTCTCAACTGACTCTTTAACATCTTTTTCCTTAGCAAGAGCACGACTCTCTATCTCTAATTGACTTATTTTCCTCTCTACTTCATCGAGGTCTGCCGGAAGAGAGTCAATTTCTAATCTCAAGTGGCTTGCTGCTTCATCAATAAGATCAATTGCCTTATCTGGCAGAAATCTGTCGGTGATATATCTATTTGAAAGTTCTACGGCGGAAACCAAAGCAGCATCTTTTATTCTAATTCCATGATGAATTTCATATCTCTCCTTTAATCCACGCAATATTGAAACGGAATCCTCAATTGAAGGTTCTTCAATCATTATTGGTTGAAAACGCCTTTCGAGAGCTTTATCTTTTTCAATATACTTTCTATACTCATCAACAGTCGTGGCTCCAATACAGCGAAGGTCTCCACGAGCAAGAGCAGGTTTTAAAAGATTTGATGCATCTACAGCACCTTCAGCAGCGCCGGCACCCACAACGGTGTGAATTTCATCTATAAATAAAATTATTGATCCTTCTGCTTCTATAATCTCTCTTATAACTGATTTTAGCCTATCCTCGAATTCACCACGAAATTTTGCGCCAGCAATCAAAGCACCCATATCAAGTGCCATTATTCGTTTGTTCTTCATTCCCTCAGGAACATCCTGTGAAACAATACGTAGTGCCATTCCTTCAGCAATAGCAGTTTTACCAACACCTGGGTCTCCTATCAATACAGGATTATTTTTAGTTCTTCGCCCTAATATTTGGAGAATTCTCCTTATTTCATCCTCTCTACCAATTACAGGATCGAGTTTACCCTTTCTTGCTAAGTCATTCAAATCGCGGCAATACCTCTTCAATGCCTGGTATTTTTCCTCAGGAGTTTTATCCTTTACGCGCTGAGTACCTCTAATTGATTTTAACGCTGCTAAAAGAGTTTCCTTATTAACTCCATGCTCTCTAAAAATGGATTTTAGTCCCTGTTTTGCGGTATCGTATAGGGCTAGAAGAATATGCTCGGCGCTTATATATTCATCTCGAAGCTTCTTTGCAATATCCTCTGCAGATTGAAAGAGTCTATCTGATGCTGGACTTAGATATGGCTGTCCTACAGCACCTGTTATTCGCGGTAAACGTTCCAATAGTTGATTCGTTTCTTGAATAAAGTTATCAAGATTCCCAACAACTTTTTTAAGTACAATTAAACCTACATTTTCCTGTGTTGTTAAAATCGCATATAGAAAATGTTCGGGCTCCATTCGTTGATGATTTAAATGGGCAGCTGTATCGAAAGCATTTTTTACAATTTCCTGTGCTTTTATAGTAAAACGGTCAAATGATATCATAATTATTTCTCCTTTTTAAAAGGCATAGGCTATTCCAAACTGCAGCTTCCATTCATTAATATCCAGTCTATTCGCATAGTCAATCCTGATCGGTCCTAAAGGTGTGGCAATGGTTAAGCCAAACCCAGCATCCCAAAGATACGCAGTATAAAGTGAGTTTATATCAGATGTCAGACTGCCACCATCTATAAAAATTTCACTACCCAATATCCAGAAAAGCGGGAAGCGTATTTCAGCATTTGTAAGTACCTTAATATTCCCGCCGTCGGGATTAAATTCAGTATCTTCCCAACCGCGCAAACTTGTTGCTCCACCAAGGAAAAATTTTTCATAATCAGGAGTTTCCTCTCCATAAAAAGTATCCATCCGACCTAATTTACCTCTGCAAGCAAATACTAAAGGTCCAAATATATTAATATATTGACTGAAAGAAGTCTCAAACTTATAGTAGTATTGAGTGGCTCCTAATATCTTTGGAGCAACTTTACCTGTTAAAGTAAAAACCGTACCCTTCGTCGGATACAAAAAATTGTCCCGATGATCCCGACGTAAATTTAACGTTATCGCCCTTTCTCTATCTTTTGCATCTATAGTACCCTGTTCAACCTGAAATCTAATTCCTTTTATTTCCAATCCAGTTCTGAGATAAAAACGCTTGTCCGGCTGATAAATTAATGCTACATCGCCGCCATAACGAGTTATTTTTTGTTCAGACAAAACCTGATTATCCATAAAAAGACGGAAAGAGGTGGATGACCGGAATCCCAAAAGCCATGGCTCTACATAAATAATTTCCGCAATCGTTTTAGGTGCAATAATATTTGGCAATTTTAAAGAATTACTAAGTTTTGTACTAAAATGACTTCCTCTTTTTAAGATATTTCTGTGCAACCATTCGCCATCAGTTTCAATTGATGTATATGGTTCACTATCTTTACTAATATCTCTATCCTGTCCAAAACCAAAGTTGAGTCCTAAATATCTCATATTGAGTTCTCGGACATTAACAAGAAGATTCAATTTATTACTTACTGAATCTATATCAGCCAGGCTTATATTCACACTTGAGAAGAGCCCGGTTTGGAAAATATGCTTTTTAGACAAATCTATTTTTTCTTGTGAATAAAGGTCTCCGGGCTTAAGAACTATCTCACGACGTATCAACTTTTCATTTACATGCTTATTGTTTACTATTTTAATATCACCAATTCTCATAGTGGGATTCTCTTTAATCTTTATAAATAGACGTACTCCTTCATTCACATCAAGAGAATCACGAACAATAGCTAATGGCTTTCCTCTATTTGCATATTCTGTTATAATCTTCTTTATTCCATTTCTTATTAAAATTGGATTATAAGGTTTATCTGTTTTATGTCCTAAAAGCTTTAATATTCTTTTTTCGCTAAGAAACTCCTGACTGGATACTGTTATTTCTTTCAAATAAAATTGACGCCCCTCATTAATGTGAAAAAACAGGTCAACTTCACTGCCAGCATTTACTTTAAATGAATCACGAACAGTGCAATTAAGGTATCCATTTTTAACATAAATAGTTTCTAATAATATTCTATCAAGTTCGAGTAGACGTCTTGTAAAAGTTGAGGGTTTTCTTGTTAATCTTTTTCCCTTAAGGCTCAACTGCTTTTTTAAATTTCTTTTCGAATAGCTTTTATTTCCATCAATATATATTTTACGTACTATATACTCTGTAGCTTTAAAACGGCTTTTAGCTATACAATAGTCATTTAGCCCTATAATCAGAGCCCCAAAAAGTGAAACGAAAATTATCTTATGTAAGGCTGAGTATCTCAATAATGGTACTTATATTTATATTTAATATTTATTAAACCATCCTGATCTACATCACCAACAATAGACATATTTCTATTCAGTCGATATTCTATACCAACTTGTTGGCTTGATTCAATAAGAGAAAGGTTACGCTCATAAGTTACATATACACTCGGAGCCAATTTTTGCCCTAAAACCATGCTCCATTGATTAGGATCTAAATCATATAAAATATTACTTTTAGTCCTAAGTTCAAATGCATCCAAACCGACAATGCGGCTAACATTTCTCTCTACCTGTCTTTCAAAGTATGCTCCAAAAACATTTAAAGCATTGGAAGAAATCTTCTCTTGATCAAATAATTGTGCTACCCCACCTTGAGCCCTGGTTAAAAACATCAGAATATCACTTTGTGTGTAATTTTCAGATTCAAACGTTAAAACAGGTTGTTCCAGATCTCCAGTTAATCTCACTATAGCATATTCACTTTCCCTATCTTTTTGGCTTTCCTTTAAATCCTGATATACATAAGAAGCAAGGTCTACTTTCGCCTCAATGTCCAGTTTCGGATTAAATTCAGTCGGATCGAATATTATAGAACCTCTATCAATTATAAACTCCCAACCATAATAGAAAAATTTACCCTTACGGACGTCCATATCACCTGAGAATCTATAAGGTTCATCTCCATTCTTGATTATCCACATTTCGCCCTCTAACTCACAATCGAGCTGGCTATTCCTTAAATATAGATTCCCTGGTATTACTACATGTATATTTGTAGATGTATAACACTTACTGGGCGTTATATCCTCAAGCAGCTGTTCTGATCCTATAAATTCATTTCTTATTATAAATTCACTAATGTCAATATCACCCTCTATCTGAATAGAATCACGCCCTGTCATCGTAAAGACTCCACTAACTATCCCCTCTTGTTCAGCAAGAAGTGTGCGAATATATAGGTCTTCGCCAATAAGTCGAATATCGAAACCTGGCTGAAAAACTTTCGTGAAATCAACCTTTCCAGTAATTGATAAATTCGGTTCGTTTCCAGCAAACTTTGGCGGAAAAAGAACATCCCAGGTTAGTGACTTCAACTTATCTTTTACCTCCTCAAATTTAGTTCTCGGCTGGGGCTTTAACATAAAACCAGTAAGTGAAATAATATCCATTGAATTATTATTCATCACTCCACTTCCCTCTAGCCCTGTGATTGTATTCTCAAGAGGAGAAATATCCAATACCCCATTCTTAACACTAAAATTACCAGATCGTACCGGTTTATTTGGTGTTCCCGACAAATTTAAGGCTAAATTAAACTCTCCTCTGGTATCATCTAAATCACCTATATAATTAGTTAAAAATGGTAGGGCTGTAGTATGCCCAGAAAAATTCATACTCATTACTGAATCTCTCCCAAAAGTAACTTTAACCGGTACTATACTTACATCGAAGGGAAGATAACCATATCCCTTGTAAATACCATCATCATCTTTAAGTATTAGATCATTAAACATAAGTTTCGAATTCCGGTAAAACCCCCTTGCAATCAGCTCATTTCCAACCAGCTTATCAAAAGTGGGGTCATTTACAGCAAGGTTAAATATCAATAGTGGTTTCCCTGTGCAATTTTGAACTGAGACATCACCAGATAATTTCCCCTCCTTTTGTATCTTCGGCAGCACAAAAGAACTAAAAGAATTAAAAAGAAAATTGTTAAAATCTATTTGAATATCAATTGTATCATTGGCACAAATAAAAGGCTTATCTTTCTCAGGGGGGAAATGACAAGATACATACCCTTTACAATTTGCGACACCATTATCAACATCCTGTATCACAAAATCCTGTATTACTAATTGATTATCCTTGACCATTACCTCAAAATGAACGTTGTTAAAATCTTGATCAATTAGACGGACGTTTTTTAAGTCCATTATACCTTTAAGGTTGGGCGACCCACCAGTTGATTCATACTTAATCTCTCCATCGAGAATACCACTAATTCCTTGAGACCCCCGTAATAAAGCATTCAAAGGATCTACATTTAAATTCGTAAAATCTATTAATACAGATTGCAACTTTCTGTTCACCACACAGCCCGAAGCCCTTACTTCTCCCTGGTTTAAGGAAAAGTCAACCTCATCTAATTTTATAGTATCTTCTTCCCAGGAGAAATGAATTGGCTCTAAATTCTTAAATACGTTACTCTCAAGAGCAACTTTAATCTTATCAAAATAGAAATCCTTAAATTTAACAATACTGCCCTGAACTTCTACATTAAGGTCTTTACCGGTTACCCTTAGAGATCGTACATAAGTAGTATCAACTTCAAAACGAACAATCAAGGAAGCGAGAGGTATAGGACCTCGAATAACTGAACTTTTACCATCAACTGATTCTATATAAATGTCCCCAAAATGTTTCTTTCCTATATTTACCCTACCAAATCGAGCAATAGATTCATTAAAAGAAAGTTGAGGTGTACCAAATTGATCCCCTTTTATCCACCCTCTAAAATCTGGATTATGAAGATTTCCCGTCGCTTCAATAAAAGCCTCGATAGCACCGTTTAATGTATCAATGTTTAAAAATGATGAAAATATACTAACATCACGAGAGTTTAAATAACTTCTTGCGTTAATTGTATTCGTATTTAAGTCACACTCGCCTGTTAATTGCAAAATTGATTCATATAATTTCATAAATATTGTATCAGAAATTGTAATATGCCCATCCTCATAAATTAATTCGCCTGCAATTTGGTCAAAATTTAATGTATCTATCCTACTATCATTTATCTTTATGGATGTAATTATTTTAGTAGGTTTATCTTTGATTCCTTCCACATCTAAGGATAACGAACCAGTTAGCAAAGTATTGGAATTAAAAACTCCCCAATTCTTAAGATTCAATTTATTTAAGTCAATTTCTGCCAATAAACCTGTATCAAAATCTCCATTAATATTTCCTCTGATGCTCTCTTCACCTGAATTAAATGAGAGAGACTTTATATCAAACTTTCCGTTTTGAATTTTTGCTAATAATTGACCATCAGTAATATCTCGACCTCTTAGTTTACCGCAAAATTCAAAATCCGTTTCTATTACGTCTCTTACACTTTTAAGACGACCATCTAGATCCACATAATCGTTTTTATCAAATATTGAACCTAAATCTGTGAATCGCTCCGCAAAAACTATATTATCAAATTTGACTTTAAATTCACCGGCATGGGATGAGTCCAATTTCAGAAATCCACAAATTTCCCCGACACTTGAACGGTTTCTGACAGTACTTCCCGATATTACAAGTGAATCACCAATAAGCAGTAATTCAGCATTTGATAATGATATATCTTCATT